>JBILKS010000024.1:0-8784 GCA_044376595.1 Ilumatobacteraceae bacterium
ACCGAAGCCACGCAAGTATTCGCAGCGCACGCCCAAGAAGATGGTCAAGTTGGCCCTCGCTTCTGCGTTGTCCGACCGTGTACTGAACAACCGCGTCGTCGTCGTCGACGATTGGGGATTCTCCGCGCCCAGCACCAAGTCCGCACAGGCGGCGCTGAAGGCACTGGGCATCAACGGATCAGTGCTCGTCGTTGTCGGATCGACCGAGGCCAATGTTGCCAAGAGCTTCCGCAATCTTTTCGACGTGCAGGTTGTTCAGCAGAGCGAACTCAACACGTACGACGTGTTGTGCAACGAGTGGATCGTCTTCAGCAAGTCGACGCTTCCCGCAGAGAAGGGCGCTGAGTGATGAAAGATCCCCGCGACATCATCCTGAAGCCGATCGTCTCCGAAAAGTCGTACGCACTCATCGAACAAGGTGTGTACACCTTCGAAGTGTTGCCGTCGGCCAGCAAGCCAGAGATCCACGACGCAGTCGAGGCCATCTGGGGAGTCAAGGTCGAAAAGGTCAACACACTCAATCGCAAAGGCAAGGTGCGCCGTACGCGCGGCACCAACCGCGTCGGTACCCGCAAGGACACCAAGCGCGCCATCGTCACACTCGCTGCCGGCAACGAAATTCCGTTGTTCGAGAGCTGATCGGAAGACAAGGACACGTCATGGCAATTCGCAAACGCAAGCCCACAAGCGCGGGTCGTCGTTTTCAGACCACTTCTGACTTCTCCGAGGTCACGAAAACTACGCCCGAAAAGACACTGCTCGCTCCGCATCCCCGCTCGGGTGGACGCAACTCGTATGGTCGCAAGACCGCTCGTCACCGCGGTGGCGGCCACAAGAAGCAGTACCGCATCGTTGACTTCAAGCGCAACAAGGACAACATCGAAGCCAAAGTTGTCGCGATCGAATACGACCCGAATCGCACCTGTCGCATTGCACTTCTGCATTACATGGACGGCGAAAAGGCCTACATCCTTGCTCCCAAGGGCCTCGAGGTTGGCGATCGCGTGACCAGTGGTCAGGGTGCCGACATCAAGCCCGGCAACGCCATGCCACTGCGCTTCATGCCCGTCGGTACCACGGTGCACAACGTCGAGTTGCGCCCAGGTCAGGGCGGCAAGATCGCTCGTTCCGCAGGTATGGCCGTGCAGCTGGTAGCCAAGGATGGCGACTTTGCCACCTTGCGTATGCCCAGCACGGAAATGCGTCGCGTGCTCATCGATTGCCGCGCAACCGTTGGTGAAGTCGGCAACTCCGAGCACGAACTCGTCAAGATCGGCAAGGCCGGCCGTAACCGCTGGAAGGGTGTTCGCCCCCAGACCCGCGGTGTGGCCATGAACCCCGTCGACCACCCCCTCGGTGGTGGCGAAGGCAAGACCTCCGGTGGTCGTCCCGCGGTGTCGCCGTGGGGCAAGCCCGAGCGTCGTACCCGCAATACCAACAAGTCGTCCCAGCAACTCATCGTCCGTCGCCGTCGCGCCGGCAAGGGTCGGAGGTAAGTCACCATGTCACGCAGTCTCAAGAAGGGCGCATTCGTCGACGAGCACTTGCTCAAGAAGGTCGATGCAATGAACGCCGAGACCGAGCGCAAGGTCATCAAGACCTGGTCGCGCCGCTCCACAATCATCCCCGACATGGTCGGCCACACGATCGCTGTGCACGACGGTCGCAAGCACGTGCCGGTGTACGTCTCTGAATCCATGGTCGGACACAAGTTGGGTGAGTTCGCTCCCACCCGCACGTTCAAGTACCACGCTGGCCAAGAGAAGAATGTGAAGGGCAAGTAATGACTGGTCCCAAGCTCAACGAATTCTCTTTCGTCGCCGGTGAAAAGACCGGTACAAAGGCTGTGGCTCGCTGGGTGCGCATGTCCGCATCGAAGGCCCGTCCGGTTCTCGATCTCATCCGCAACAAAGACGTCCAGGCTGCCGACGAAATCCTGCAGTTCACCAACCGTGAAGCTGCCCACGTGATTCGCAAGTTGCTGGCTTCCGCTGTCGCCAACGCACAGAACAACGACGAGCTCGATCCCGAGACGCTGTACGTCAAGGCATGTTTCGCCGACGAGGGCCCGACCCTCAAGCGCTTCCGCCCGCGTGCACGTGGTCGTGCAGGTCGCATCAACAAGCGCACCTGCCACCTCACCATCGTGGTTGGTCAGCTCAGCGACGTTCGCCTCGCGGTGCTGCAGGCCAAGAACGCCAACAAGGGTGTGTCGCCGGCAACCGCAGCACGTCGTGCTCGCGTCGAGCGCAGCCGTCAGCGTGCAGCCGAATCAAAGAACGCCGACACGGCAACCAGCGATACGTCGAACGAAGCAGCCAGTGGTGCTGCCGAATCTTCAGAAAGTGTTGAGGAGAACTGATGGGCCAGAAGGTCAACCCGTACGGCTTCCGCCTCGGTGTCACCACCGATTGGAAGAGCCGTTGGTTCAGCACACGTGAATACAAGGAATACCTGACCGAAGACTGGAAGATCCGTGACTACCTCATGGGCGCCCTGTCCGACGGTGCCGTCAGTCGTATCGAGGTCGAGCGCACGCGCGACAAGTTGCGTATCGACGTGCACACCGCGCGTCCGGGAATCGTCATTGGTCGCAAGGGCGCCAAGGCCGACGAACTTCGCGCCGGTCTCACCCGCATCACTGGAAACCAGAAGGTGCAGCTCAACATCGTGGAAATCAAGACGGCAGAACTCGACGCCGCCTTGGTTGCCCAGGGTGTTGCCGACCAGTTGGTCAACCGCATTGCCTTCCGTCGCGCCATGAAGCGCGCCGTGCAGAACGCACAAAAGAACGGTGCCCTCGGCATTCGTATCCAGTGCTCCGGTCGCCTGGGCGGCGCAGAAATGAGCCGCACCGAGTGGTACCGCGAAGGACGCGTTCCGCTGCACACGTTGCGCGCCGACATCGACTACGGCTTCCGCGAGGCCCGTACGTCGTCGGGTCGCATCGGCGTCAAGGTGTGGCTGTACAAGGGCGACATCCTTCCGTACAAGAGCCAGTCCGAAGACAAGATCACGCGCGAGGCCGCCATGGCCGTGGGCGAGACATCGGGTCAGTCACAGGTTGGCCGCAAGGTCGTGTCGAGCGCCGGTCCCAAGATCGCCGACGCACCCGAGCAAGAAGTGGCTCCTCTCATCAAGGAAGCCGATCCCGAGTTTGAGCGTTTGCTCGCAGAGGAAGAAGACATCGAGCGTCGTATCCACGATGCCCACGAGACACCGCACTTCCGCGGGTCGGAGGACTGATCCATCATGTTGATGCCTCGTAAGGTCAAGCACCGCAAACAGCAGCGCGGACGCACCGGTGGTTTTTCCAAGGGTGCAACCGAGCTTGCGTTCGGCGAGTACGGAATCCAGGCTCTCGAGCCGGGCTGGCTCACCGCCCGCCAGATCGAAGCCGCACGTATTGCCATGACGCGTCACATCAAGCGTGGTGGCAAGGTGTGGATCAACGTCTTCCCCGACAAGCCCGTCACCAAGAAGCCCGCCGAAACCCGCATGGGTTCGGGCAAGGGCAACCCCGAATTCTGGGTTGCAGTTGTCAAGCCCGGTCGCGTGCTTTTCGAGTTGTCCTACCCGAACGAGACGACCGCCCGTGAGGCACTTGCACGCGCCGTGCAGAAGTTGCCCATCAAGGCGCGCGTCATCACACGTGAGGAGGCCATCTAGTCATGGCAAAGAAGAACATCAACGATCTTCGCGATCTCGACCTCGCGGCATTGGTGCAGGAATTGCGCGCCACCAAGCAAGAAGCGCTCAACCTGCGTTTCCGCCATGCCACCGGTCAGCTCGACAAGACAAGTGAACTGAAGAAGGTTCGCCGCCAGATCGCGCGCCTCAACATGCTCATCCGTCAGCGTGAAATCGCCGCGGCCGGAGCAGGGAAGTAAGGGATTCTCATGACCGTAGAAACCGTCGAAGAACGCAACGCCCGCAAGGTGCGCGAAGGCGTGGTCGTGTCCAACAAGATGGACAAGACCGCAGTCATCGCCGTCGTCGAGCGCGTGCGTCACCCCAAGTACGCCAAGTTCGTCTTGCGTACCAAGAAGCTCTATGCCCACGACGAGACCAACGATGTGCAAATCGGTGACCGCGTCCGTGTGATGGAGACCCGCCCGACGTCGAAGCAGAAGCGCTGGCGCGTCGTCGAAGTTCTGGAGCGTGCGAAATGATTCAGCAGGAGTCCCGACTCCGCGTGGCCGACAACAGCGGCGCTCGCGAAGTGCTCGTCATCAAGGTGCTCGGTGGCACGCGTCGCCGTTATGCATCCATCGGCGACGTCTTCATTGCCACCGTCAAAGATGCCATTCCTGGCGCCGGTGTCAAGAAGGGCGAAGTCGTGCGTTGCGTGGTCGTTCGCACCAAGAAGGAAAAGCGCCGTCCAGACGGCAGCTACATCCGCTTCGACGAGAACGCAGCAGTTCTGATCAAGGAAGACCTCACGCCCCGCGGCACCCGTATCTTCGGACCAGTCGGCCGCGAACTGCGTGACAAGAAGTTCATGCGAATCATCTCGCTTGCCCCGGAGGTGCTCTAAATGAAGCTCAGGAAGGGCGACACCGTCATGGTGATCGCAGGAAAGAACAAGGGCGAGCAGGGTGAAATCCAAGCCGTGCTCCCCAAGGAGAACAAGGTGCTCATCGGCGGTCTCAACATCGCCAAGCGCCACACCAAGGCACGCGCTGCCGACAAGCAGGGCGGCATCATCGAAAAGGAAGTGCCTGTCGACGCTTCCAACGTGATGCTCGTGCACAAGGGCAAGCCCACGCGCGTTGGTTACAAGTTGAAGAGCGACGGCACCAAGGTGCGCATCGCCAAGTCCACCGGCGAGGAGATCTGATGTCCGCTACAACAGCGCCGCGTCTCAAGACCAAGTACGAAGCAGAGATTCGCGAAGCACTGCGCGCCCAGCTGGGTGTGCAGAATGCGATGCAGATTCCCAAGCTCGACAAGATCGTCGTCAACATGGGAGTCGGCAAGGCCACTCAGCAGCCGTCGTTGCTCGAGGGTGCGGTCGCCGACCTCACCGCGATCACCGGCCAGAAGCCCATCGTCACCAAGTCCAAGACCTCCATTGCGTCGTTCAAGTTGCGCGAAGACCAGGCCATTGGTTGCAAGGTGACCTTGCGCGGTGACCGCATGTGGGAGTTCTTCGATCGCCTCGTCGCCGTCGCGATTCCCCGTATTCGCGACTTCCGCGGTTTGCCCGCATGGTCGTGGGACGGTCGTGGGAACTACACGTTCGGTCTTTCCGAGCAGACCATGTTCCCGGAAATCGAATACGACAAGGTCGATGCTCCGCACGGAATGGACATCACAATCGTCACCACCGCAACCACCGATGAAGAGGGCAAGGCCCTTCTCGAAGCATTCGGTTTTCCGTTCAAGCGTGGCAAGGACGCTGGTGCCAAGCCAAAGAAAACAGTTCGTCGTCGTGGCCCCGGTTCCGGTGGCAAGGGCAAGAAGAAGTAGTCAGAGGGCAGGAAAGCAATGGCAAAAAAATCATTGATCAACAAGGCAAACGCCAAGCCCAAGTTCAAGGTCCGTGGCTACACACGCTGCAAGCGTTGTGGCCGTGCCCGTGCAGTGTTCAAGAAGTTCGGACTCTGCCGTTTGTGTCTCCGTGAACTGGTGCACCAGGGCGAAGTGCCCGGCGTGACCAAGGCGAGTTGGTGAGGTAACAACATGATGACTGATCCCATCGCCGACATGCTCACCCGCATCCGCAACGCCAACACGGCGATGCACGATGAGGTGAAGATGCCGTCGTCCAAGCAAAAGCGTGCGCTTGCCGAGGTCCTGAAAAAAGAGGGTTACATCGAGAGTTTCTCGATCGCTCCCTCCACCAAGGGGCCCGGCGAAACGCTCACCATCACACTCAAGTACAGCCACGACCGCCATCGCACGATCTCGGGTCTCACCCGCGTGTCGACCCCCGGTCTGCGCGTGTACCGCAATGCCACCTCCGTACCGCGCGTTCAGGGTGGTCTCGGAGTTGCAGTTCTGTCCACCAGCCAGGGGCTCATGACCGACCGCGAAGCGCGCAAGCGCAAAGTGGGCGGCGAAGTGCTCTGCTTCGTTTGGTGATCGAGATAAGGAAACACACACATGTCTCGTATCGGTAAAGCTCCCATCGCCGTCCCAAGCGGCGTGGACATCTCCATCGCCAACGGCGCCATCACCGTCAAGGGTCCGAAGGGTGCGTTGTCGCGCCCGATCCCCGGTGAGATCATCGTCCGCCAAGAAGAGTCCACGTTGCTGGTCGAGCGTCCCAACGACGAGCGCGAGAATCGCTCGTTGCACGGCCTCACCCGCACACTCGTGGCCAACATGGTCCAGGGTGTCACCAATGGTTTCGTGAAAGAACTCGACATCGTCGGCGTGGGTTACCGTGCCGAGGCACAGGGTGCCGACAAGCTGCGCCTCTCGCTCGGCTTCTCGCACCCCGTCATGGTCGAGGCTCCGTCGGGAATCACCTTCGAAGTGCCCCAGCCCACGCGCGTCGTGGTCAAGGGAATCGACAAGGAAGTTGTCGGCCAGGTTGCCGCCAACATCCGTTCCATTCGCAAGCCCGAGCCCTACAAGGGCAAGGGTGTTCGCTACGTCGACGAGCGGATCATCCGCAAAGCCGGCAAAGCCGGAAAGAAGTAAGGAGAGCGCACCATGGCAAACATCGCACAGCAACGCCGCGAAGGCCGCCTGCGCCGTCACCGTCGTGTCCGCAAGAAGGTTCACGGAACAGCCGAGCGTCCGCGCTTGGCTGTTCACCGCAGCAACAAGCACATCACCGTGCAGGTCATCGACGACGAGAGTGGTCACACCATCGCCTCGGCATCGACAACCGAACCCGAAGTGCGCGGATCCGCCAGCGGTGCAACCGTTGCGGCTGCCACCAAGGTGGGCCAGCTCGTGGCGCAGCGCGCCAAGGCCGCTGGTGTCAACAAGGTCGTGTACGACCGCGGTGGCTACGTCTACCACGGTCGCGTCGCAGCGGTAGCCGAAGCGGCCCGCGAAGCAGGTCTGGAGTTCTAATGAGCAACATCACAGCAAACGCACCCGTCGCAGGTGAGCCTGGTGGATTGCGCGAGTCGCGCGTCATCACCATCAACCGCGTCGCCAAGGTGGTCAAAGGTGGACGTCGTTTCTCCTTCACCGCACTCGTCGTCGTCGGTGACGGCAACGGCAAGGTTGGTCTGGGTTACGGCAAAGCCAAAGAAGTGCCCCTCGCCATTCAGAAGGGCACCGAAGAAGCCAAGAAGAATCTCTTCGAGGTTGCACTTGCCGGTTCCACCATCACTCACCCGGTCATCGGTGAAGTGGGTGCCGGTCGCGTGCTCTTGAAGCCCGCCACTCCCGGTACCGGCGTCATCGCCGGCGGTGCAGCTCGCATCATCCTGGAAGAGGCCGGCATTCACGACGTGCTTGCCAAGTCTCTCGGTTCGGCCAACGCCATCAACGTGGCCCGCGCCACCATTCAGGGTTTGCAGTCGCTGCAGCGCCCCGACGTGGTTGCCGCACGACGTGGTTTGCCCGCCGAAGAGTTCGTTCCCAAGGGAATGTTGCGCGCCTACAACGAGCGCCGTAAATCCGGAGGAGCCCACTAGTCATGGCTGACAAGACCCTCACCGTCACCTTGGTTCGTTCCAAGATCGGCAACAAGCCCAAGGCTCGTGGAACATTGCGCGCTCTCGGCCTCAGCAAGATCGGCGACACCAACACGTTGCCCGACCGTCCCGAGATCCGCGGCATGATTGCCCGCGTTCCCCATCTCATCGAAGTGAAGGAGAGCTGACCATGCGCGTCGACGAACTCGCACCAGCACCAGGATCCAGCAAGCGCCGCAAGCGCGTTGGCCGTGGTATCGGTGGCCGTGGCGGCAAGACCGCCGGTCGCGGTACCAAGGGCCAGTACGCCCGCAACACGGTTGCCCGTGGTTTCGAAGGTGGCCAGATGCCACTCAAGCAGCGCGTGCCGAAGTTGAAGGGATTCAACAACCCCTTCCGCGTCGAGTACTACGCCGTGAATCTCGATGCCATCAACGAACTGTCCGATGCCGAAGTCACCCCCGAGATTCTCGTGGCACGTGGCGTGGCCCACAAGGGTCTGCCCATCAAGGTGCTCGGTCGCGGCCAAATCACGCGTCCGGTGAAGGTCAACGCTCACGCAGTGTCGAAGTCGGCAGAAGCCGCCATCGTCGCCGCTGGCGGAAGCGTCAACATTCTTCCGCCCACCTTCAAGGGTGTGCGCCCGCCTGCCAAGGGCAACCAGTTCACCAACCGCTAAAGGAGCGCATTCGTGCTGTCGAATTTGAAGAACGTCTTCAAGATCCCTGATCTGCGCAACAAGATCTTCTTCACCATCGCAATGGTCGCCGTGTACCGCTTTGGTTCGGCCCTTCGCGTTCCCGGTGTCGATGGTCAAGCGGTTCGACAGCTGAAGGAGGCCGCCGAGTCGCAAGGTGCACTTGGTTTCCTCAACCTCTTCTCCGGTGGTGCGTTCGGTTCGTTCTCCATTTTCGCGCTGGGCATCATGCCCTACATCACGGCCAGCATCATCATGCAGGTGCTCGGCGTGGTCATCCCGAAGTTGGAGGAGTGGCAGCAAGAAGGCGCGGTTGGTCAACGCAAGATCACGCAGTGGACTCGTTATGTTGCCATCGGAATCGCCACTCTCCAGGGCGCCGGACTCACGTTCATTTTCGGTCAGGGTCGTGGTTCGGCCTTCTTCGGTGCCGCCACCCAGGCGCCCGACGTGGTGTTGCTCGATCCCTTCATGCCACGTGCC
>JBILKS010000278.1:0-2671 GCA_044376595.1 Ilumatobacteraceae bacterium
GTCTGAAGCCGCAGATGCAGGCGTAGACGCAGGCGATACGGCGACTCCAGACTCCGTGCTCGCTGACAAGACAGCGAACCCACAAACCACCGATTCTGCGGATCCCTCGTCGACCGACACTGGCGAATCCGGCGACGTCACCAATGGCACTGACGCCGTCGCAACCCAGAACGACGACATGGTCACGGAAGTCCCCGACGATTCGGACTCATCGACGCTCCTCATCGTGATCGTCGCAATCGGGGTCATCCTGTTCCTGCTGCTGCTCCTTCTCCTGATGCGCAGGCGCCGTACACCGGAGTGATTGTCACTGGCGCAGCGGCGGCATGGAATCTGCGCTATTCCTCGATTGATTGTGTCGGCACGCGAAACGGTGAATCTGCCAGCACCGCAGCCACGACGTCAAAGGACAAGCCGAGCTTCTCGACCTGAATCCTGCTTCGCCGCCCTGTGAGTGAGCGGAGGATCTCGAAATCAGAAATCTCACCGGAGAAAAGCGAGTTGCCAGTGGGCACGTCACGCCGGCTCACCCACTGTCGCAGCCATGCGACCCCGGCGACCACCGCTCGGGAATCTCGGGCACCGGACCGAGAAACGGCATGGCGCAAGTCGTGTTCATGAGTGACGGCGTCCATTGTCATCTGCGAAAGAGCCATCGCGGGAAAATGCGGCAACATCGGATCGAACTGCGCCGACATGCCTTCCAAATGGTCGGCGACTTCGCGCAGCGACTTGTCACGGTGGCGCTCCACCTGCGCTTGGGTCCAGGCATCGGTGGCGACACCCTCCATCCGGCCATTGATGATGTCATCAGGCACACCAAGGAGATGCGATGCGAGTTCGCGAACGCTCCATGCGGGACAATGCGGCACCACGACACCACCTGCCGACTCGGGAAGATCGCGCAGAATCGCAACAATCCGGGCCCGCAGTTCGATGTAGGCGGCCCCCACTTCGGCAATCGGCAGCAGATGACTCACGGCGCGACACTACCGGCATCCGCAATGCGTCACCCTGTAGATTCGGCATGTGCAACGGTCCTCTCGTGCGAAGTATGCGGCCATGACTGCCCCAACACAGTTGGTCATCTCCGTGGTCCTCTCCATTGTCCTGGCGCTCGCGATCCGCGACGATGCCGGAGAATGGGCCGACGTGATCGGCATCGTGCTCGGGATGAGCCTTGGCCCCTCGCTCGGAGCCGGTCTGATGACTTTTCTCGTGCGCCGAGCTCGGGCGAAATCGACGGTACGCGCACTGCTCACCGGCGCATGTGTCGCAGTGAGTACATTCACCGCGACAGGCGCCTTGCTCAACTTCGATGTCCACCCCTTCGCAACGCTGGGACTGGTCGTTGCCCTGAGCACGGCCGTCGTGTGGATCCTGGCCGGTCGTGGTGGGCGTTGAGGGACTCGAACCCCCGAGCCACACTCGAGTGCGCAGAAGATGTGACTTGTCAGCGGACTCTGACGGTGACAGTGGTCTTTGTTCTCTTTCCGCCCGAGATCACGATCACGGAGACTGAGCAGTTGCCCTTCTGCAAACCTCTGATCGTGGATTTGGTTGCCTGACAAATCCGCTTCGATCTTGCCGCAACAGAGAGATTGATTCGCGAGGACTTGTCGACAACGAGTCCTGCGAACTTCGCCAGCACAGTCCCTCGAACGACTCGTTTGGCTTTGAGAGAAACCGTCTTCTCGACGAACTTGGCCCGGATGGTGGGCGTCGAGTGCGTGTATCCGGTTGCCGAGAGTTTTAGCCAACCGTCGCTCTCGGACACATTCGTCACGACGCTCGATACATCTCCATCAGAAGATTCGACGACCTCGACACTGGCAGACATTGCAGATCCGCCAAACTGATAAATGCAGCGGGCCACGTCGGACCTCACGATCATCTGGTAGGAACCCTTGAACTCCTCACCATTCGACATGTAGTGCGGTGCGGCGACTGTGTAGTCGAGCGACTTCGTCTCTTTGTTGTACGTGGGGGCGCCGGCGAGATACTGCGTCGCATTCGTCAGCACCAGCCCAGTGACGCGAGTCTTGTCTGTCAGGCACTTGTCTGCCTGGGTTCGCTCCCATAAGCGCAGCGAGCGCAGCGACCACGTGACCCTGTCTGCCGTGGACGTGTCCGCGAGGAAGGGCATCCATGCTTCGAGCTCGGCAATGCCATCTGGCCCATAGGACGTCGGAATTGACAGTCGGTTTCTTCCGGTCGGACTACTTGCGTCCGTATCCTGAGCGCCCCAACTGCTGGCTCCACCCTGACCCGTGGTCGACGGCCACCCGCCGGATGCCCGATACTTCTCCCGCAGATTCGTCGGTAACTCACCGAAGGGCACCTCCTTGAACACCACGGGCACGCGTACCGATTTGCCAACGACGGCAATCTCGACGGCCCGACTGACTCCCTCAATCGGGCTGATGGCGACATCAGCCTCGGCGAGACGTCCGTGCAGCCAGCCCTGCGGGGACTGGGCGAGTCGCACAGTCAGAAAGTATTTGGTATCGAGGGTCGCCGGCTTCCGAACGGCGCACTCAGCGGTTTCCGCTACGTAGTTTGCATTGCCCGACATCACGCAATCAAGGTTCTGATCCCATCCAGAACCCTCAACAAATCCTGAATATCCGGGCAGATCTCGTGTTGTCTGGAAGTCACCGCTGGTACAGGG
>JBILKS010000279.1:0-2663 GCA_044376595.1 Ilumatobacteraceae bacterium
ATCGCGGGGAATGGTGCCAGTCGTCGGCAGTTCGGGCGGGGCGATCACGGTGGGGGCCTCGTATTCCGCTTCTTCCACAGGCCTGATGACAATCACTTCGCCCTCACCCTCGTCTGGTGGGGGAGTGAGGATCACTTCGATTTCGCCATCGCCCAGGAAGTTGCGTTGCCTGTCGCCAACAGGCTCTTCGGCTGGTCCGCACGAGATCAGCGCGCCGGCGGCCAGTGTCGAGCAGAGAAGCATGAGAACTGATCGGGGGACGGAATGGGAAAGAGGGGAGAATGTGCGCACAGTGAGACGTTACTCAGTGGCAGATTGAAGATGGGTTCACCCTGTGGCGAATCCTTCCAACTGGTGAACGTGCAATGCTTGGTGATCCGGCTGGTTGGCGGTCTGGGTGTGGGATTCCGGGGGAGGAATGAACATGCGGGGTTGGACGTTTATCGATACGCACGAGCCGTTGGTTCTGATGGAGTTCGACGATCCGTCGCCGGGCCCGGGCGAGGTGATTCTCGACGTGATGGCCACGGGGCTGTGTCATTCCGACGTCGGCATGATGACCGACCCGACCTGGTTGCAAACCCTCGCGTTTCGTCCGATCATTCTGGGTCACGAAATTGCCGGTGTCGTGCACGAGTTGGGCGCCGGGGTCACCAATGTGGCGGTGGGTGACCGCGTGGGCGTGTGTCCCTCGGCCGGGCATGGTCCGCCCGGGTATCAACGCCATGGTGGTTTCACTACGCGTCATCGCGTGCACTGTGCGGACTTGGTGCCCTTGCCCGATGCTCTGTCGTTCGAGTTGGGTGCGCTGGGCACCGACGCCGGAATGACCGCATATCACGGCATCGTGACGCGCGGTCAGGTGGCGGCAGGCATGAAGGTGGGGGTCATTGGTCTGGGCGGTCTCGGCCAGATCGGTGCACGTGTCGGAGTGATTCGCGGCGCGGAGATTCACGTGGCTGAGCCGAACGAGGCTGCGTGGCCGTTGGCGCGCGAGATCGGTGCCACGAGCATCGTGAGAGATGCCGCCGAATGGGAAGGTGGCAACTTCGATCTCATCGTGGACTACGCAGGATTCGACATCACCACCAGATCGGCAACCAAGGCCGTTCGCCGTGGCGGGCGGATCGTGATCGTTGGTCTGGGGAAGCTGGAGACCACGCTGGACACATTGGCCCTCGTGCGATCCGAGATCGATGTTGTCGGGTCGGGCGGCGGCACGTGGCAGGACGTAGCCGACGTATATGAACTGCTGGCCAGTGGCGAGGTGTCACCTCAGTGGAGTCGAATCACGTTCGACGACATTCCCCGTGGTCTCGACGATCTTCGCCACCACCGAATCACTGGTCGTCTGGTGGCGCGTATCGGTGCGTAGCGATCAGGAAACCGAGCCGGTTTCGCCAAAGAGCAGGAATCGGAGAGAAACAGGGATCGCAGAGAAAATGGCTTTGGCGATTTTCGTGGCGTCGACATCGTGCGGTCGGTAATCTCGAAGTCGTTCGCTTCCGCGGAACTCACAAGGGGAGACTGGTCATGGCCGTTTTGTTGTCGGATTTTGCAGAGTCAAAGGGTGCGGAGTCGGCTCTCATCGACGAGTTTCGCAGTGTCTCCTGGTTCGACCTGAACGATCGGGTCAATCGCTTGGTGAATGGCCTGCGTGACGCCGGCCTGCAGGCGGGGGACACCATTGCGGTCGTTGCCGGCAACCAGTGCGAATGGTTCGAATTGGCCCAAGCCTGTGCTCACGGCGGATGGGTCTATGTCCCGGTGAACTGGCACTGGGTGGCCGACGAGTTGGCTTACGTCCTTGACGATGCCAAGGCCATGGTTGTCTTTGCCGATCAGCGCTACGAGACCGCGGTGGCGGCGGCGTTGAAAGACCCTCGCGGTGCCGCTGTGAAGCTGACGGTGGGGATGCGCTGCGACGATTCGTCGGTGTTGCGGTCCGACAGCCGCTACCAGGACTACGAGTCGCTGATTGCCGGCGCGTCGAACCACGAGCCCACCGACCAGCTGTTGGGTGGGCCGATGTTCTATACGTCGGGAACCACGGGTCGCCCCAAAGGTGTGCGTGGCGCACTCTCAGGTGGCATGGCCATGACTCCCGACATCATGAAGTTGATCTCCGCAGGGTTTGGCAACTGGTTGCCCATCCCCGGACGCACTCTGCTGTGCGGCCCCTTCTACCACTCGGCTCAATGGGCATTTTCGTTCATGCCCATGATCGGTGGCTCGTCAGTTGTCATGCAGCACAAGTACGACTCGGCTGGCATGTTGGAGCTGATCGACAAGTACGGATGCACGAACGTCCACCTGGTTCCCACGCAGATGAAACGACTTCTCGATCTGCCCGACGACGCGAAGAAGTCGTATGACGGATCATCGCTCGTCACCGTGTGGCACGGCGCGGCCCCGTGTCCTCCCGCCGTCAAGCGTGGGCTCATTGAATGGTGGGGTCCGAAAATCACGGAGTACTACGGCAGCACCGAAGGTTCCATCATCTCCACCATCACGGCCGATGAATGGATGGCCAAGGGCGGCAGTGTCGGAAAGCCGGTAGACACCGTTGATGTCTTGGTGGTCGACGATGCAGGCAATCAGGTGTCCGGGGGCGGCGAGGGAACGCTGTACTTCCGCAACAAAATGGGGATGGCCTTCTCGTA
>JBILKS010000280.1:0-2660 GCA_044376595.1 Ilumatobacteraceae bacterium
CAGCAACGGGCAGCAGGATGATCACCGAAATCGATGTTGTCACGGTGAGAAAAGCACTCGGATGAACATTGGCGCTGCGCACCTTTTTCACGTACACGGAGTACGCCGTCCACGCGAAGAGATTCACGATGGCCAACAAGTCTCCGCGCAGTGACTGTCCCGTGGTGGATTGCCCATAGATCACCACCGTGCCCACGCCCGCCAGCGCCACCAGACAAAGAACGACCTTGGCGGCATCGACTCGCTCTTTCAGGAGCCAGGGAGCAACGAACAACATGAGTACGGGATTGAGCGACGCAATGAGCGTGGCGTTGGCCAACGACGTCTCTTTGAACGATGCGAAAGCGCAGATGATGGAGAGCGAAAAGATGACGCCGGGAATCAGCGAGACCCGCCAGACATCACGGGTGATGCGACCACCCGACAAGCGGCACACGGTGTAGAGCAGCGGAACCGAGATGGCCATGCGCACCGGAGTGAAGGCCAAGAACGGTGCCGAGATTCCACGGACGATGACCGGACCCACACCCCAGCTCAGAACCGCAATGAACACGGCGAGGAGTGCGTACTTGTGAGTGGGCGTCTCGGAGGATCCGCCCACCTCGGGCACGTCAGTCGACAACGTCATTGATCGCGTCGATTCCCCACCGCGCCATTATCACGCACCCACCGGTTCGTTGACGGGTTGGACAGTCTTTGCTCGCACGGCCACCACCGCGGCCACCGCGGACATCATCACAATCGCGCCAACAATCTGAAGCGGAGCGATTGCTTGGTCGTACACGATCCACGCCCCCACAACCGACAGCGCCGGACTCAACAAGTTGATCAACGAAATCAAGGTGACGTCGAGATACCGCGACGACCACGTGACGATGCCGTGTCCGACGAGACCGGTCAGGAACACCTGGCCGACAATCATCCACCAGTCGTTGCCACCGATCTGGCCGAAGTCGGCACCGGCAACGATGCCGATGGGCATCAACACCATTGCGGCCACACCCATCACACAGGCCAGGAACGCACCTGCGTGAATGTTCAGATCGCGTGCCTTCTTTGCCTTCACCACGTAGGCGCTCCAGGCAAAGAGATTGAACACCGCGTAAAGGTCGCCCGACAGCGAGTTCTCTCCGTTCGAGTTCCCGAATGCCACCACCATGCACACGCCACCCACGGCAATCAACGAGAGCACCACTTTGCGCACTGTCAGCCGCTCGCCGAAGATGATCGGCGCCACTATCAGCATGAGTGCCGGATGCAATGCGGGGATCAACGTTGCGTGCGCGATCGACGTGCTGGAGAACGAGGCAAACGCCGACAGCATCGAGGCGGCAAAAAGTATGCCGGGGACCAACGCCACTCGCCAGACATCTCGGGTCATGCGGCCTCCCGTGAAACGGGATCCGGCCCACATCACGGGCAGTGCCACCGCCAAGCGCACCGGGGTGCTGGCAAGCGTGGGAGCCGTGATACCGCGAACGAGCAGTGGGCCGGAACTCCAGCAGACCGTGGCGAACACCACGGCGGCGATGGCCAGATCGTGAGTTGGGTTACCGTCGGCGCCGACCTTTTCGGCACCCAGCTTCACTTCTGCTGTCCGTCTCCGCGGAGATCGATGCGCAACACCAAGACACCGTCTTCGACCGAAACAGCGGCATCGCCGATGATCGCAAAATCCTGAAAATCGACCTGGGCCTGCTGAAGGAACTGCTGTCTCTCTTCGCCGGCCACGGGAGGAAGGGGGCGACGACGCACGGCTGCCGCACGCTCTTGAAAGCGGGAGATCATCTCATCGGGGTTGAAACTTGCCACACGGCGAAGTTAGTTGCCGTCGGCGGGCTCCGTCTGCTTTTGCTCGGGCCTGACTCTGTTCAGCAAGAACTGTCGATCGACGCCCGTGCTCTTGCGGTAGGCCCGTTCGCTCATGATTTCCAGCGGCGCGAGAGCCGGAGGCTCGGGCCGCGACGTGCGCCAGAACCATATGGTGAGCACCAACAACCCAATGCCACCCAAGATGAGGATCGCCGAGATCAAACGGACGACTCCCAGCGCGGCAAGCATGCCTACACGTTATACAAAAGCCCCCGCAACGCGCTGCCCACTTGGTCGAACTCGATGAGGAAAGCATCATGGCCATGCGGGGAGTCGATTTCCACGTAGTCGGCGTGACCACCGGCCTCGACCACAAGTTGGGAGATCTGTCGTTGCTGATAACTCGGGTACAAGATGTCGCTCCAGATACCCACCGACAACACGGGTACACGAATGCGCGCAACCGCGGCCACTACTCCACCGCGACCGCGACCGATGTCGTGGAGATCCATTGCCTTTCCGATGGTGAGATAACTGTTGGTGTCGAATCGACGAACGAGTTTGTCGCCGTGGTGGTCGAGATAGCGCTCGACTTCGAACCTGTCCCACATGTGGAGCCCGTTGCTTTCGGCGTTGCCGTCGGCCAACTCGCGACCGAACTTTTCGGTGAAGATGTTGTCGCTGCGGAAGGTGACCTGCGAGATCATTCGCGCGATCGACAATCCCTCCCACGGGCCTTCGCCGGGCGCGGCGTCGTAATAGTTCCCGTTGTTCCATTGCGGGTCGAGGCGAATGGCTCGACGCCCGATGGCACCCCAGGCAATCTGTTGTGCAGTGGACTGCAGACA
>JBILKS010000281.1:0-2654 GCA_044376595.1 Ilumatobacteraceae bacterium
GGTCGGCCTGATGGGGACGATGAAACCAAATCGTGTGATCGAGGCTGGCGCTGAAGGCACGCCCCGCATCAGCGGCCTCACGTGCTTCGGGTGTCGCCGAGAAAACAGCGTCAGTTGGTAGATCATCGGAGATGAACGCCAAAGCACATTGGTGCGCGAGGGGGCTGGCGCCCACGGTGCTGGTGGTGCGCATCCACGCGGCGACTCGGCCCACTCCGTCGCGGTCCGATGCCGGCACTTGTTCCGCTGGAATCCACCTTCTGTCGAACAGGTCGCTCCATGTCGAAGATTCAATGGTGTCCGGCGAGGCCACACCCGAGGGAAACCGCACTGCGCTCACATGTGGGGCTTCTTCGGGCTTCTGAAACGACGCCTCGAGATTCAGGATCGCACCGACCGCTTGGCGGGCCACCACACGGCGCGTGCCGAAACTGCGTCCGTTGCGGATGCGATCCACTTCGTAACGCACCGTTTGCGAGTTGTCTCCACGTTGGATGAAGTACGCCCGAAGCGAATGCACGGCGAACTCGGGGTCGACCGTGGATGCAGCCGCACTCAGTGCTTGCGCAACGATGTGGCCGCCGAACAAACCGCCCCAGGGGTACGAGTGGCCCACGCCCACATAGGTGTCGGGGCCATGCGGCTCGAGTTCGACCAAATCATGAAGGTTCACGACACCTTCACTACCACCAAAACCTCGCCGGTGACGTGGCTCTCCAGTTCAAACTCGCCGATCTCCGTTGCGGTGAAGGAGAACGTCTTGGATTCGCCCTTCTTCGTGACATCGCCACCGAGGTCGTACCCGTGCAGGTGAAACTCGTCGTCGGCGTCTGGATTGGTGAGCGTCAATTCCACCTGCTGACCCAGCTCGACGTCTTCGATCCTGCCCGGATCAGAGTCGACGCCCACTGTCACGGAAACACGTGCCACTGGGTCTTCAGCCGTGGTTGTGGTGCTGTCGGGCCGTGTTTGGTCAGGTGCGGTCTGATCGGAGATGGTTGAAGATGTCTCGTCAACAGCAGTCGACGCAACGGTGTCGGAGCTGTCGTCGGCAGAGCCGCAGGCGACGAGAGTCGACACTGCGATGGAGACCAGCACGAGGGCAGGGAGTTTTTTCATCATGCTTCTGTCGCCCGGGGAGGCAAGAAAGTTCCTCGCTCGGCATCTTCCAACATGTTGTTCAGATCCAATCGGGCGCGCGCCACCCGGGATCGCACAGTGCCGATGGGGCATTCACACACGGCCGCCGCCTCTTCGTAGGACAACCCCACGAGTTGAGTCAAGACAAAAGCATCTCGCCGCTCTGGGTCGAGCCTGCCCACGAGGTCACGCCCCACAGCATTGTCGGTCAAGACCGCAGATGTGGCGGGACGAATACTCTCGTAATCCGACTGGAGACGGCGGCGGCGCTGACGGCGGCGGATCTCGTCGAGGCACGTGTGCCGCGCAATCCCCAGAACCCACCCCCGCACATTGTGATCTGCCGTCACTCGGTGGAGTGACCCGACCACCTTGATCAGGGCATCCTGAGTGAGGTCGTCGGCGGATTGCTGGTCGACCATGTAGCGGCACAACCTCCACACATCAGCTTGGATCAATCGCAAGAACCCTTCGAGGGCGACACGATCACCATCGCGGGCACCGAGGGCCGTCTTCGACAGCAGATCCATGACGCGACGCTAACGCCTGGTGTCGGAACCAAACCACCTCGACAGGCGACAATGAGGCATGACTGCGCACCGCGACTGCAACGGCATTCTCGAACTGATCTCCGCCCACCTCGATAGCGAACTCTCGGAAGCCGACGAAGCACGGCTCGACTCGCACCTCGGGACGTGCGGAGCGTGCTCCATGCTTGCCGCAAAACTTTCTGCACAGCACCGGTCCCTGCGGGTACACACGGCCGAACGTGTACCCGACATTGCAGCACGAGTGGTGACCATCGCCCATCCACCCAGAGTGGGTCGACGCGGTTGGATTCGTCAGGCGCTTGCAACACTGGGCATTTTCGAACTCGTGGTGTCGCTGCCGGCGCTGGTTTTGGGCAACGACGCCGATGCGCCTGTTCATGTGGCACGACACGTTGGCTCTCTCGGTGCCGCTCTTGGGTTTGCCCTGCTCTATGCAGCGTGGAAGCCGACTCGTGCCTACGGCTTGTTGCCCTTCATCGCATCTCTCGCGGTGTTTATGACCATTTCTTCTGTGTTCGATCTGGTGTTCGGTCACGCATCGTTTTTGACCGAAACAACGCATCTCGTCGAGTTGGCGGGAATGATTCTTGTATGGCTTCTTGCCGGAAGCCCGCGGCCACGGATTCCGCAATGGCGCCACATCTTTGAACCTCAGCTCCCGTAGGCAAACCCGAGATCGGGTGCGGTAAGCATCGGTTCGTAGCGGATGCCGGCCTCCGCGGCCATGGCCGCACAGGTTCCCCCGCGGTCCACGATCACCGTGATGAGAACCGGCTCGGCACCGAAGGCACGAACCGCCTCCACGGCTTCGAAGAGAGATGTTCCCCGGGTCACAGTGTCTTCGGTGATCACCACTTTGTCTCCCGGCTGCAGCGCACCTGCGATGCGCCCAGTAACCCCGTGGTCTTTCGCTTCCTTCCGAACACTGAAACTGCGGAGACTCATGCCCCGTGTGGCAGCGAC
>JBILKS010000282.1:0-2653 GCA_044376595.1 Ilumatobacteraceae bacterium
CCCGACGGCGCGGTCAGTTCCTCGCCATCGCCTCGAACATTCGCACGAGATGCCAAGGATCGTCGACACCGCACATTTCGCGTGCCGAGTGCATAGACAACTGAGGAACACCAATGTCCACCGTGTCGATCCCTAGGCGTGTTGCCGTGATCGGGCCGATGGTGCTGCCGCACGGCATTGCGTTGTTCGAAACGAATGTCTGAAGAGGAATGTTCTCGAGAGCCGCAATACGTTTGATCCTGGCAAACGTTTCGGGGGAGGTGGCATACCGCTGGTTGGCATTGACTTTGAGTGCGGGGCCGTTGTTCACGACCGGTGCATGGAGCGCGTCGTGACGGTCGGGGTAGTTGGGGTGGACAGCATGGGCGTTGTCGGCCGACACGCAAAGTGTCTTGCGGTGGAACTCGAAACGACGATCCAGAAGACCGCGTGCACGCAGGAGTTCGTCGAGAACGACTTCGAGCATCGGCCCGCCGGCTCCAGTGGTGCTTTCCGAACCAACTTCCTCGTGATCGAACAAGGCGATGATGAAGGGTCTTGAAGGTGCGACGCCGATCATTGCGGACAAGGCCGCCCAACAGGACACTTGGTTGTCGAGACGACCTGACGCAAGGAATCGCTGGTCGTGACCGATCAGCGCCGCAGGTTGGGCGTCGAAAAGACGCAGATCGTGACCGACGATGTCACGTGAATCAAGGTTGCTTTGTTCGGCCAACCAATCAAGGAAGTGGCCCGAGGCTGAACCCCAGATCGGACGCATGTGCATCTGGCGATGCAAGACCACTCCCTTTTCGTTGACGTCGCGATCGAGGTGAATGGCAAGTTGTGGAACTCGAGCAACAGCCTCGTAGGAGGTGAAAAGAACCGCCTCACCCGAGCTGGTGTGAATCGTTCCTCCAAGACCGAGATCACGATCGAGCCATGAGTTGAGAAGAACGCCTCCGTAGATCTCGACCTCGAGTTGTGCGAATCCGAACGACGCCGCACCTTGATGAGGTTTGAGCCGAAGGCACGGTGAATCCGTGTGTGCTCCAACAATCAGGGCTCCATCGGAGACGGCGGAGTGTTCCGGCCAGTTCCAAGCGATCAATGCTCCGTCGCGATGCAACGCACCCTTGGTGACACCGAAGAGGCCCAGGTCGGTTTCGGCATAACCTCCCGCGGTAAAACCGTTCGAGACCAACGTGGCCTCGGCGGCGGCGACCACATGGCTTGGCGAGGGGCACGCATCGAGGAACGCGGCCAGAGCCTCGACCGCTCCGAGAATGTCGGCGTCGAAAGAATCGTTCACGACTTCTGGAAGATTCCCATCGGAAGGCCCGAGCCACGCAAGTGCGCAGTTTCGTTGACTGTGACAATCGAACGCTCCCCACTGCGGGCTGCGGCAACACGGTGGATCGATGTGTAGTTCGGGTAGAAGAAACCTTGCTGATAGCTCGTTAGGCCGAGAATGTGGGTGAGATACGCGTTGATCACTCCACCGTGACAGACGATGGCAATGGTTTGGCCACCGTGATTGGCGATACAACGCTCGACCGCGGCGATGACCCTTGCGTTGAAGAGGTCGGGGCTCTCCTGGTGCTCCTGCATTTCTCCGCGGAGCATGGCTTGCCAGCGGGGGTCGTTGGCGGCCTTGAGTTCCTCTACAGGGACGTATTCATTGGAGAGCCGATCCCATTCGGCGACATCCTCTTCGGTGACGATCTCGACGCCCTGATGGCGCGCTACTGGAATCGCAGTCTGCTGCGCGCGACGCAATGGACTGGCGTAAATCGCATGGATCTTCTCGGAAGCGAGGTAGGTGCCCAGATGTTCGGCCTGGGCGAGGCCTTCAGTGGCCAACTCGGGGTCGGCAATACCGGAATCGAGTTCACGGCGGACGGGCAGAGCATGACGAATGAGCAGAAGTTCCATGGTGCGACCACGATAAACCGTGGCGGAGACCAAAACAGCGTTCGGAAGGCCCTTACTTCGCCAGATCCAACGTCACGTCCTGGCCAAAGAACGTGCAGGTGACATCGTTGGCCGGCGTGGGTTCTTCTGCCACTGCCAAGACCGCCTGATCCTTCAGCTTCGCTGCGCAGTCAACAACCGAGGCCCGCTGGCTGAACAACGCAACACCCAATCCGGCAAAAATCACCGACAACACGATCCTGGTGATGATCGACGAAATGAACTTGAGAACCAAGAGGACTGCGACCACGCACACGCCAATGGCGATCAAAGAACCGTTTTCCACTTGGCCGAGTTCGAGGGCCTGAACTATCGATTGACTGGGCACGAGCCGAGCCTAAGCGGATCCGGAGTACGGAACGTGGCATGGCGCGTCGACGCCGGTCACGTCGTTACCTGAGGGTTGCCCTGCGTGTATGGGTTACCCTGCCCGCGTGAGTCAAAACATCTCCCTGTCCTCCAGCGGCCCGCCTGAAACCGTCCTGCCCCCTGAGTCCGCCGAGATCCGACACGTGGCCGATCAGATTCTCAACTCGCCCGGTGCCTTGCAAGAAGGACGTCGGGAAGCAGAAAATCTTGCCCGTCGTTCGCCGCGATCACTGCTGGCTTGGTCTCTCGTAGGCCACACCTCACCCACAGCAATCGGGAGCTATGCGGCTTTCCGCGTGGGTTATCACCGGGGCCTCGATGCGCTTCGCGC
>JBILKS010000283.1:0-2648 GCA_044376595.1 Ilumatobacteraceae bacterium
GGGACAACAATCTCACGAACGGGAAGTACCCCTTTGTTCAGAAGGTCACAGATGTCTCCGGCGCGTCCTCCGGCAGCGTTCTCACCGGATCCGACTTGGTCATCCACCCCGACAACAGCTCTGCCGGAGTCGCCGTGGCGTGGCAGAACACATTGGGTTACGGCGTGTCAGTCAACGTTGCCGCCGCACTCAAACTGGCCTATCCCGGCAACAACGTCGACGGCATCTCGTACCACGTCCAGCGCGGCCTCGCGAGCGACAGCACCTACTCATTGATTGGATCGGGCACCATTGCGGCTGGCGACACCGCAACCACCACGGTGACCGGTACAAGCATCGTCGTTGCGCCGGGTGAATCGATCTACGTGGTGGTGGGGAACAACGGAAACTACGCCTGGGACCACACAATCCTCGACTTCGCTGTCGTTCCCTCGGCACGCGGTGCGCACGTGGTGGACCAAGCCGGCAGCGCTGCGGTTGCGGGCATCCAAGAACAAGCCAAGACCCGAGCCATTCGCACGTGGCAGCGTCGAGCGTCGTGTCAGGAAATCAAGATGTCCACAGGTGCCAACACCAACGGCATCTACGACATCACCATGACGATCAACGGCGTGGCCACACCGACACCGGTGTACTGCCTCATGGACTCGGCGATGGATGGGGGTGGCTGGACGCTCGTCATGAAGGCCGCCCAAGGCAGCACCGCGTTCAACTACTTTGCGAACTACTGGACCACCGCCAACACCTTGAATCCCACAGATATTTCGGTTGCGTCCGGTGATGCCAAGTACTCCACCTTCAACCACCTGTCGGCAACCAGCCTGCTGGCCGTCTTCCCGGACATCAACACGTCATCGTTCGGCAGCACCGAGCGCGGATCGGTCGATGGTCACAACTACGGCTGGACATGGAAGCAGACCGTGCCCAATGGTCCGAAGACCCCGCTTGCCATCTTCCAGGGTCCTGAAGAGCAGTTCATCCAGGATGCGGACACGTTCTCGGGATTCCATCCGAATATCTGGACGCGTCAGACCGACATTCGGTTCTATGGCTTCAACTGGAACGACAACCGTCGGGCACGTTGGGGCTTCGGCTGGAACGAGAACGGCGGGGGCCTCTGGCCGAACGGTGCGAGAGGTTCCGACGACGCATCGGGCGGTATCGGATTGCTCGACAACAACTGGTCCGCGGGCGACTTGGCAACGTGCTGTGCTACTTCGGTTGGTCTCAACCGCTCAATGGCCGTTCAGGTCTACGTTCGCTAGCAGCGGGAGTCTTTGGGCGTTGCGCCCTCGACGAGATACCTGTCGACGATCTTCGTGACACACTCGTTGGCGAGATACGTGGTGTGACGGTTCGTTTCCACCGTGATCATCACCGCGTTGCCCAGTGTCGCCTTCATGTCCGTCGCGCCGTCGACAGGTGTCGCCGGGTCACCCGTTGCACCGATCACCACGATGGGGGCCTTGGTCGGCGCCGAGATGTCGACCTTTGCTGCGGGCGGCACCGGCCATTGCGTGCACAGATGATCCGGAGAAAAGAACGACCCGAGTCGCGGTGCAATGTCGGTGAGGTCCGGAACCTGTTGCCTGTTGGCATCGTCGAGACAGGCAATGGCCACCGAAGCCTCGAAGACGTTGCGGTAGTCCTCGTAGCCCGGGTCTTGGTAGTAGTAGCCGTTGTACATGTCCATCAACGGCTGCGTGTCGCCTTCCGAGATCGCTTCGATGGCGTCAGACAACACCATCCACGACTCTTCGTCGTAGAGCGCCGACACGATGGCTGCCCGCACCATGTGGGGTGTCAATGGTTGGGGTGGCGTGGTCAGTAGTTCATCGATTCGTGAAGCAAGTGTGTATGTGGCCAAGAGGCGGTCGAGTTGTTGTTCAAATCCCCGGGCCTGAGCTGTGAGGCGTTCGACCCGTGTCGCCGTTGGACTGGGTGGTGCATCGAGTACTGCCGCTCGTACGGTACGGGGGTACAGGCTCGCCCACGTTGCACCCAGAAGGCCGCCATACGAGAATCCGAAGTACGAGATGGTGTCTTCGCCGAGGGCGATGCGAATCTGCTCGATGTCGCGTGCCGAGGACACGGTGTCCACAACATCGAGGTGATCGCCACTCTGTGTCGTGCATGCGGCGATGAACTCCCGTGCTGAATTCGCGGTGAAGGGTTGTCTGAAGTACGTGGAGTAGTCGTCAATACAGTCCACTGCGGTGTCAGACGACCCGGTTCCGCGCGGGTCCCAGCCCACGATGTCGAACGAGTCGAGAATCTCGCGACTGAAGTAGTAGGCGGCGTTCTGGGCCATGGACGTGCCAGGAGCCCCCGGGCCACCCGGATTGACGAGAAGAACTCCGATCCGCTTGTTGCGGTCCGTTCCACGAAGGAGCGACAAGGGAATCGTGGTCTCACCTGCGGTCGGGTCGCCGTAGTCGAGCGGAACCCGGATCTCGGCACACTCGATGTCGCCGCACTTTTTCCATTCGATAGGCGAGTTGGGTGAAGGTGTGCTGGACACAGGGAGAGCAGACGAAGAGGTAGTGGAAGAAGCGGGCGAAGTGCGGTTCTCGCTGCATGCCGCCGTTGCGAACATGGTGAGCACCAGTGCGAGCGGGCCCATTCGGGCAGGGCCAAAAGGCTTCATC
>JBILKS010000284.1:0-2642 GCA_044376595.1 Ilumatobacteraceae bacterium
AACCGGGGTCGACACCAACGTGACACGAAGTGCCGTGAGTTCTGCTCGTGCCATACCGAACTGCAACGAACGTGCCCCGATGCGCGCGCCAGAGAGCGTGCCCGACATTGTCGGTACATCAAGTCTTGGGACATCCGCCACGAAACGAACCTGTTGTGGTGACGCCGTCTTTGTGCGAACGCGGTGCCCGAAGGTCCACCACTTGCCCTTGTTCCCTGCCACCATGTGCCCATCCTCGGACTCAACGTTCCAGTGAGCCAAGAACCATCCGGATGAACTCGTGGCGATGTCTGTCGACAACACCGTCTGTGTCTCTGCCGACTGCGCTATCAGAGCTCCCGAAATGACGCGGCCACGAGCGTCGTACACGGAGATGAAGTCGTCACTGCCGCCCCCACGACCCGGCTCGCCGACCGCAAAAGCTGCGATCTTCGGAGCAATTGCCATCACCGAGTTGGGTGCAGGAGTGAAACTACGCACCGGTGCATGTCGAGGGACCGAGCGCTGGGCGTCGACGCTCGACAGTCCAGAAACCATTGATACGCCAACGACAAGCGCTGCACTCGTCCAACGACTACGCCGCATCAACACTGAGAAGCACGCCGTTCGAATAGAGACGCAGCACATCACCCTTCTTGACCTTGAGGGCCCTGGCTGCCTTCGAGAGCATCTCTACGTCGCCAAAGCTGTTGAGCTTGCCTCTCAAAACAACCTGCCCATTCGCATTCTTGATGCGGAACTGGGCCTTGCTGTGGACAAGCGACCCGTCGATGACAATGCTCAAGGCGTCTTTTTCGCGAGAGACCGAGAACTCGTTGGCCAAGGGCAGTCCGCGACGATCGATGCCCGATGGATCGGAGCAGAACGTGGGTGCCACAGCCGCGGGCGTGGTGGGTGCATTGCCGCTGATCTCCAGTGCCGGCAATGCCGTGGTACCCAGTGCAGTTCCGATGGTGACACTTGGCGTGTTGCCAACCGTGCGCCAGTCGTCGTAGAGGGCAGTCTGAATCGTGTCAGCCGCAACACAGACCGGGTCGACCGTATCGGTCACGGTTGCAGGAGTAGATGTCGCAGCTTGTATACCCACTCCCATGCCGGTGACGTCGCAGTACTGCACAGAGGGGAAGTAGATTTTCGCGCCCCTGGCCGCTGCAGGATCTCCCGCAGAAAAGGTGTACCCGGCCGCTTTGACTGCCGCAAAGGTTGGCAACCTCACCGCAATCGACAACATCATCGTGTCGCGCGACGCATAGCCGTTGTTCGCTGCAGGAAGAACAAAGTTGTCGAAAACGATCGAGCTCACCCGCTTCTTCTTGGCGTCAGCCGGATCAACAACTGACTTTACGGTTACTCGATAGTCAGAGGAGTTCACCACCCGCACTTCCGGCAGAATGAAGGCACCCGATGCGGAACGGGGAAGAAATACCTCCATGCTGGTTGTGTCGTAGTCACCTGTGGGATTCGCTGCGGTTCGCGGTCCAGAACACCCATGTCCCGGCGCAAACGACACGATGTAAGTGGCGTTCACCGAATCGGTGTTGACGGCAACACCGCTCATTCCTGCTACGTAGGTGGACACGTGGGCGTTGGCAGACTGGGCGGTCACGCCAAGACCTAGAACTGCGCTCAGCGCCACAGCCAGCGACAACTTCTTTCGCATGTTGGGATCCTTTTTCTGGGGGGACCCCTTCATGTCGATTGTCAATCGTGGTGAGTTCCCATCATGAATGAATTTCTCGTTTGGTCATCCACAAGTAACGCCGGTGCCACCGATCCCGCAGTAACCGTTCGGGTTCTTGCCCAGGTACTGCTGGTGGTACGGCTCTGCGTAATAAAACTCACCGACTTCGGACATGGCATGTATCTCGGTGGTGATGTCGCCGTAGCCAGCCTCGCTCAACTTCGCCTGGTACGCATCACGGCTGGCCAACGCCGTGCTCAACTGCGCATCGGTCATGGTGTACGCCACACTGCGGTACTGCGAGCCAATGTCGTTGCCCTGACGCATGCCTTGTGTCGGGTCGTGTGATTCCCAGAACACGCGAGTCAACTCGGCGTAACTCACCTGCGCCGGGTTGAACACCACCAACACCACTTCGGTGTGTCCCGTGAGACCGCTACAGACTTCTTCGTACGCCGGGTTCGGTGTGTAACCACCCGCGTAACCCACCGCAGTCGACCACACGCCCTCGGTTTGCCAGAACTTGCGCTCGGCACCCCAGAAACATCCCAGGCCGAACACTGCGGTTTCGTATCCCTCGGGCCACGGGCCCTGCAGAGCATTGCCGTTGATGAAATGCGCATCGGGCACCGGCATGGTCTGATCAGTGCGACCGGGCAGGGCATCGGCGCGGTCAACCATCTGTGCTTTTTTGAAGCCGAACATGCCCCGACGGTACATCCGATGCGGACACGGTTGCCTCTCCTGGCTTTCCTTACCTTCGTGAGGTTGTACAACGCCTGTTAGAAAAAGGGCATGCCCACACCGATGCCGGCCGTCTTCATCGGCCACGGAAGCCCCATGAACGCGCTCGACAACAACACATACTCCATGGCCTGGGCCGACTACGGCCAGCGTTTTGCCGACACGTACCTACGCTCTATGGCCGATCGTCGGGCCTACGCCAAGCCAAAAGCGGTGC
>JBILKS010000307.1:0-2640 GCA_044376595.1 Ilumatobacteraceae bacterium
AGAATGCCGACGACGACGGACAGGTGGTGGTGGTTGCCGTGGCAGGAAGACACGTCGCCTGGTTCGCATTGCAGCGTTCGATGCGGTATCCGAAGACGGGACTTCCGCCGCTGTCGACCGGAGCAGCCCAGGTCAATGTCACGTTGCCCTGCGAATCTGCGTTGGCGACGAGATCACGCGGCGCAGTCGGAGCCGTGACAGGCACCGCACCTGCGGTGGACCACGGACCCTGACCGGCGACCGTGACCGCGGCGATACGGAAGGTGTACGAGGTGCCGAGAACGAGGCCACCGATCGTTGCGCTGGTGGGCCCGCTCGGGCTCACATCGACCCAGGTCGAAGCGCCCTCGGAGCGTTGCACGACGTAGCGAATGAGCGAGAGTCCACCCAACGACGCCGGCGCCGCCCACGCGATCGAGACGTTTCCGGATGCATCGACGGATGTCGAGAGCGATGTGGGCGCGGTCGGCAGGGAGATCGGCGTTGCACTCGCGGCACCGGCAGAGTTCGCGGCGAAGGCAGTGACCGCCGAGACGCGGAAGTAGTACGGCGTGCCGTTCACGAGACCCGCGGCGACGTAGGAGAGGACCAGGCCGGTGTTGGCCTGGATGGTGGTCCACGTCGAGTTGTTCGTGGAGCGCTCGACCCGGTAACCGAGAATCGGCGAACCACCCGTCGAAACGGGCGTCGACCACGACAGTGTGACGACAGTGTCGCCGGGCGCGGCAACGAGATTGCGCGGTGCGGTTGCGGGTCCGACGGGCGTCCCGGTCCCCGTGGTGGCGGTGCCGACTCCGAAGCCGGTGACGGCTGCAATGCGATAGGTGTAGACGGTGCCGTTCACGACAGAGGAGTCGGTGTAGGTCGTACCGGTGACTTCAGGGTTCACGATGCTGAAGTTCGTACCGTCGGTCGAACGTTCGATCCGGTAGCTGAGGATCGTGAAGCCACCGTTGTTCGCGGGAGCAGTCCACGTGAGCGTCACGCGTCCGTCGCCCGGGCTGGCATCGAAGGCGTTCGGAGCGCCGGCCGGGGCACCGGGTGTCGCCGGAGCGACGGAGAACGCCGAATTCGTCCCGAGACCGAAGACCGTGATGGCCGCGACCGTGTAGTAGTAGGTCGTTCCGTTCGACAGACCATTGATCGTGTAGGTGGTGGCGGTGGAGTTCGTCGAGGCGACGATGGTGGAGTAGTGGCCGGCGACGGTGCAGGGATTGCCCGCCGAGTAGGCACATTGACGAATTTGGTATGCGGTGATTGGCGAGCCGCCCGGATCCGAAGGTGCAGTCCAAGACAGCGTCACCAATGAACTACCGCTGGTTGCGGTGATTCCCGTTGGTGCTGTTGCCGCTGTCATTGGCGTGGCGGATGCGGCAGCACTCACCACGCCCAAGCCGCCCGGACTGGCGGCCGGTCCCCCGTTTGTGTACGCCGTCACCCTGAAGTAATGCAGAACTCCGTTGGTGAGATTGCCGATCGTGGCCGAGGTCAGCGTGGTGTCGGAGTCGATCGTCCACGTGGTTCCGTTCACGCTGCGCTCGATGCGATACCCGCTGATGGCGAATCCGCCGTTCGATGCCGGCGCAGACCACGACAATGCGACCTGGCGGTTGCCTCGCGTGGCAACCAGGTTCTGCGGCGACGATGCAAGGGCGAACGGTGTCGTGCAGGCGTAGTTGGCTCCCGACGTGCCTCGCGCGTTCGTCGCCGTGACACTGATGCACAGAGTGGTGCCGTTCGTCCGCCCCGTCCACGTGTAGGTCAGAGAAGCAGGGGGCGTGATGGTGCCGAGCACCGTTGCGCCGTTCAGGACGGTGTACGACGTGATCGGATAGCCGCCATTGTCGCTCGGAGCAGACCAGGTGAGCGTGACTTGACCGTCACTGGGCGTCGCCACGAGGTTGATCGGGCTGGTCGGTGCACGACCCGGCGCAGTGGTCGCGAACGAGCCCCACGCTCCCCTGCCCATTGCCGTGATGGCCGCGACGCGCACGCCGTACTGCGTTCCGTTGACAAGACCGCGCAGGACGATGCTCGTGGTCGTGTTGTCGGTGGTGAGTGTCCACCACGTCGATGCGCCGTTTGGCTGGTAGTCGATCTGGTACGAGAGGATCGGATAGCCGCCGGTGTTTGTCGGGGCAGTCCAGGCATACGTCAACTGACTGTCGGCGATGGTGATCGCACCCGTGGTTGGTGCCGCCGCGGTTGTCGCGGGTGTGCCATTCACGACGGTCGCGGTTGCAGTGTGCGTGGTTCCACCCACGATGCGCGTCGGAGTGATGCGCACGTAGTACGACGTTCCGGCGGCGAGAGCCGTTGTCGAGTTGGTGATGTTCGTGACGGTCACGCTGGTGATTGATCCCGACACCGCAAGCGGCGTCGTCGTCATGTTGGTGACCGAGGACTGACCCGACCATGTTCCGAACGCCGTCGCGTAGACGCCGGTACTGATCGGCGCAATGTCGACCCTGTATCCGGTCGGCAGGTTTCCGGTCGGCGTGGCCCACGAGACCGTGATGCTGCTTGACGTTGTTGAGACCGATGCGTTGCTCAACATCTGCGGATTGGTGGTCGACGACGGCCACGACGGCGCAACGACCGACGTCGTCGCCGACTCACCCGGGCCCTCCGCGGTGAGTG
>JBILKS010000285.1:0-2620 GCA_044376595.1 Ilumatobacteraceae bacterium
CAGTGAAATCGAATTATTTCTCGACGACAAATCCGGCGAGTTCTTGACCCGCGGCTAGTCGACCGTGTCGTTGGAGAGATCCTCTTCGGTGAGTTCCAGGTCCCAACGATCCCGGCAGTCCCTGCACCGATAGGCCACCACGTCGCCCACCATCCACTCGTTGTTCTCGGGCGGAAGGGTGATGAGGTGAGCGGGGCCACCGCAGTCGACGCACACGATGGACTGCGCTGGTTCGGCCATGCAGTCCAGTGTGGCAGCCGTAACATTGCCTCATGCGTGTAGTGGCCGGCAATCTTCGCGGGCGACGCATCGAGGGTCCACCGGAAGAGCCGAAACGGTCGGCTTCGCACTCCGCGAACCAATCGCACACCAGGCCCACCACCGACAAAGTGCGCGAAGCCGTGTTCAACTCGCTGGGCAGCATGGGTGTGGTGGACGGTGTGTGCGTCGTCGATCTCTTTGCCGGCTCGGGTGCGCTCGGCATCGAGGCGTTGTCCCGCGGTGCCTCGAAGTGTGTCTTCGTCGAGAACAACAAGGTGGCGTTGGCCGCGTTGCGCAAGAACGTGACCACCCTCGGCCTCACCGATCAGTCCGCCATCGTCAACTTCGACATTGCCTCTCCGGGTGGGCTGGTGCGAGTGGGAGAGATCGTTTCCGAGGCTCGGTTGGTTCTTGCCGATCCTCCGTACGGTTTCCAGCAGTGGCCCCAACTCTTCGCTGCCCTGGCGTCAGCGCCTGCCGACGCCGTGGTTGTGGCCGAAACCGAGTCGCGCAGCAACATCCATGGGAATCCGCCTGAAGGCTGGGAAAGTCTTCGTTCGCGGGAATACGGGCGCACAACCGTGGGCTTTTTCGTCCGCAGAGTCTTGTCTGCAGAGACATCGGAACACGCTGTACCGTAAAGAGAAGATCATCACGACAAGCACATCACGACAAGTACATCACGACAAGGACGTCACGGCACAACCATCATGGCGAGAGTTCTCTATCCCGGAAGTTTCGATCCCCTCCATTTGGGGCACATCGACATCATCGAACAGGCTTCGCGTCTGTTCGGCGTGGTGGTCATCGCCATCCTGCACAATCCTGAGAAGCATGGGGGAGTGTTCACGGTGGAACAACGGGTGAACCTCATTCACGGTGCGCTGGCTGATGTCAGCCCGGCCGCGTACGAAGTCCACGCGTACCCCGGACTCGCGGTCGACGCAGCCAAAGCGGCCGACGCCGACTTCATCGTCAAGGGATTGCGCAACTCGGGTGACTTCGAAGTCGAACAGCAAATGGCCCACACCAACCTTGCCGTGGCCGGGGTCCCCACCGTGTACCTGCCGTGCAGTCCGGGCCTCGCCTCGGTCAGCAGTCGCTTCGTGCGGGAGATTGCGCAATATGGTGGCGATCCGGCGTCGATGGTTCCCCCCAATGTGGCCACCGCGCTGAAGGAGATGTTCTCATGACACGTGACAACGGCTACGGCTACGAAAACGAAGACGGATACGAAGACGACTACGACGACTATGCGGGCGGCTACGACCAGGCGCGTCCGGCGGCGCCCCAGATGGGTGATGCCGAAGTCATCCTGAGCCGAGCCATCGACATCATCGCCTCGGCTCCCAACATGCCGTTGTCGAGCACGCCGCGCATCGACCGCGATGAGATCATCGAGTTGCTCCAAGATGCCCTTGCCCGCATGCCAGAGGAACTGCGTCAGGCCCGTTGGATGCTGAAGGAACGCCAAGAGTTCATCACCAAGACCAAACGAGAGGGCGACGAGATTCTCGATTCCGCGCGGGTGCAGGCCGAGCGCATGGTGCAGCGCACCGAGGTGGTGCGAGCAGCAGAGTCGCGTGCCCGCACGATTCTCGACAATGCCGAAACCGATGCTCGTCGCATTCGCATGGAAACTGAAGACTTCCTCGATCAACGACTCGGCAGCTTCGAGATTCTGCTTGACAGGTTGATGAAGACGGTCAACACCGGCCGCCAGCGTCTCGCTATCGGTCAGGTGCAAGAGCCCGAGACCCCCAAGGAACCCACCGGCGAGATGCAGGGTTTCTTCGACCAAGACCGCTTCTAGAAGGCACGCACAGAGCAGTCATGGCCTCGCCACTGTCCGGCCTCATTGTCAATGTTGCAGAAATCCTGCGGCGCGCCGGCAACATCAAGGACATCGACACTCATGTCGACTCCGAGTTGTTGGAAATGGGTGAGCCCCGCATCGCACCGCAGGACGTGCATGTGGTGTTGCATCTGGAATCCACCAACACGGGCATTGTGGTCAATGGCCAGGCGGCAATCGAATGGCACGATGCGTGCAAGCGGTGTCTGCGCGATGTCGGAGGCACTGCCGTTGCCCCGATTGCGGAACTCTTCCAGCGCGTCATCACGGATCCTGACGCCTACCCGTTGGAGGGCGAGCAACTGAACCTGGCCGATCTCGTGCGAGAGCATCTGGTGCTGGCGCTGCCCGACGCACCGCTGTGCCGTCATGACTGTCCCGGTCTGTGTCCGGTGTGCGGCGCCGACAAGTCAGTTCCATCCGAGGCCAACTGTGGCTGCTCGTCGACCCCGACGGATCCCCGCTGGGCCGCTCTCGAGGGCCTGGCTGACCAGTTTCCCGACG
>JBILKS010000286.1:0-2612 GCA_044376595.1 Ilumatobacteraceae bacterium
CACAGCGCGCGGTGCGTACACCACCCCGTGTTTCATGCCGGTCGGCACGCGTGGCGCCGTGCGGTACCTCAGTGCGGCCGACTACGAGGATCTCGGTGCCCAGATCGTGCTGGGCAACACGTATCACCTCATGTTGCGCCCCGGGGCGGATCTCGTAGCGCACATGGGAGGCCTCGGAAAGTTCAGCGGTTGGAATGGCCACACGCTCACGGACTCGGGCGGCTTCCAAGTGTTTTCGCTCGAGCCCAAGGTCGACGACGAAGGTGTGACCTTCAAGTCCACCTACGACGGAACCGTGGTGCGGTACACGCCCGAGAATGCAATCGAGGTGCAGCAACTGCTGGGAGCCGACATCCAGATGATTCTCGACGTCTGCCCCGCACTGCCCTCGCCGCCGCACGTGATTGATCTGGCATTGAAGCGCACCACCGAGTGGGCCAAGCGTGGTCGGTCGCACCACTCGCGTGCGGATCAGTCTCTCTTCGGCATCGTTCAGGGCGGCATCGACCCCGGCCTGCGCGAGCAGAGTGCCATCGCCACGGCATCGCTTGAATTCGATGGCTACGGGATCGGCGGATTGTCGGTGGGAGAGACCCGTGCCGAGATGCTTCCGGCTCTTGCAGCCGCGATCCGGCACCTCCCGCGCAATCGACCGCGCTACCTGATGGGGGTGGGGGATCCCGCATCCCTGGTCGAGGCCGTGGCGCTGGGTGTGGATCAGTTCGACTGCGTTCTCCAGACGCGTCTTGGGAGGCATGGCACGGCCCTCACGTCCACGGGCAAGGTGCACATGAAAAATGCCCAACATGCCCGGGATGAGGCTCCACTCGACATCGCCTGTCGATGTGACGTGTGCCGACGCCATTCGCGGTCGTTCATCAGGCATCTTTTTCAGACCGGCGAGCCCACGGCGGGGCGTTTGCTGTCGTATCACAACGTGGCGTGGACGGTGAATCTCATGGCCGACATGCGCAGCGCCATCGTTGCCGGCACGTTCCAGGATTTCCGCTCCGAGGTAATGGGTGTCTGGGGTCACTGATGGCTACGCTTGCCGCCATGTTCTCCAGCGCTTTTGGCATTTTGGCCGCAGAAGATTCCAGTGGCGGCGGCGGCGCCGCCTTCCAGCTCGTCTTCTTTGCCCTGATCTTCGTGGCCATGTACTTCTTGCTGATCCGGCCCCAGCGGCGCCGTGCACGGGAGACGCAGAATCTCCAGTCCAGCATTTCCGAGAACGACGAAGTGCTCCTGAACTCGGGCATCTACGGGTTCGTCACAGCCATCGACGGCGACGTTGTCTGGGTGGACATCGCCGAGAACGTCGAGATTCGCGTCAGCAAGAGCGCCATCGCTCGTCGTATCAACGCATCCACGGAACCCGCTGGTGGCACGGCCACCGAATCTGACTCCGAATCCGACAAGTAGACCCATCTCGTGCGTCGTCGTCTTCTCTATTCCCTCATTGGCATCGTCGTCGTTGCCCTCGCGGCTCTTTCCGGAAACTTGATTGCCGGTAACAGGCCGACTCTCGGCCTCGACCTCCAAGGCGGCGTGTCCGTGACGCTCGAACCCATCGGCGAGTACGACTCGGCCTCTGTCGATGTTGCAGTTGAAGTGATTCGCCAACGAGTCGACTCGCTCGGTGTGGCCGAGCCTGAGATCATCCGTCAGGGCGACACGGTTGTGGTCAACCTTCCGGGTGTGAAAGAGCAGAGGCGAGCCCTCGATCTCATCGGCAAGACCGGTGAAGTGTTGATGCGGCCGGTTCTGCAGTCGGGCACCCCCAACCCCGACGCCGGGACATCAACCACGGTGGCTGGCACTGCAACCACGGTGGCTGGTGCTGCAACCACGGTGGCTGGCGCCACAACCACGGTGGCTGGCGCCACTGAAACAACGGTTGGGCAAACGACAACCAGTCTTCTTCTCCCCGCCTCGACGACGCCCACCGAATCGGGTGGATTGGGCAGCACGCGCCGTCCGGTGCGCAGTGCCACCACCGTTGCGGAACCAGCCGCTCCCGATACGGCGGTCCCTGTGTCGACAGACTCAGTTCCCACCGACTCAGTGGTTCCTGAAGCGCGCACACTGGACGCTGCGGCGCCAGAGACAACCGCGCTCGAGGCCACTCCCATGGCTGCCGCAGCGCCTCCCATGGCTGCCGCAGCGCCGGTCGACACCACTTCGGCGACGCCGACAACCTTGCCGGCTGCGGGAACCGCTGCCGGTTCTCCGCAAGTTTCCGTGACCAACGACCCGGGTCAGCAGGCCATCCTCGAAGGCAGCGATGGCCTGGTGTACTTCACCGGCCCTGCCGGCGCAACGGGCGAAGTTTTCGAGAACGATGCCGTGGCCGAAATTGCCAACGGAGCTTGGGTGGTCAACGTCAGCCTGCGTGGGGGAGTCCAGGGCGAAGGCGCATGGAATGCACTCGCCAATGACTGCTTCAATCGCAGTTCCACCTGCCCCACCGGTCAGATCGCCATCGTTCTCGACGGCGTGGTCATCTCGGCACCGGTCGTACAGACCAACAACTTCCAGGGAAGTGTGCAAATCAGCGGTGACTTCTCCGAGTCCGAAGCCGTCGACTTGGCCAAGATTCTCGAGTTCGGCGC
>JBILKS010000025.1:0-8610 GCA_044376595.1 Ilumatobacteraceae bacterium
CTCCGCGGAAGTTGCCGAGCAGGCCGTGGCACGGGTCCGGTCGGTGCACGAACGCGTCAAAGGAACTGCGCCGGACGGACGTGAGTATTCGGCCAACGACCCTCATCTCCTGCGTTGGGTTCACGTTGCCGAAGTCGACAGTTTTCTCGCCGCGCATCAGCGCTACGGCGCCCATCCACTGAACCAAGACGAGCGCAACCGCTACGTCGCCGAAACTGCAGTAATCGCCCGCGCCCTGGGTGTGCCGGCTCCGCCGATGTCTGAACAGGCGTTGCGCGATCAGATCAGGCAGTTCCGACCGGAACTCGCCTCCACCAAAGAAGCGCGCGACGCAGCCAAGTACCTGGTACTTCAACCACCATTGTCACTGCCGGCACGCGCCGGCTACTCGCTCATCGCCGCGGCAGCGGTGGCACTGTTGCCGCGCTGGGCACGTTTGCCCCTGCGCCTGCCGTACCTGCCGATCGCGGAAGGTCTTGTTGCTCAGCCTTTGGGAGGCGTGGTGACTCGCACGTTCCGTTGGGCCATGGAGGGCGAACCCGAAGCCGGATTCGCAGCACGAACAAACGCGTTGTAGAGAGACTGATGCGGCGGATCTTCGTCGGCAGTGTCTTCGGGGTGCCACTGCACGCCCAACAACCAACGGTCCGGATGCTCAACCGCCTCCACCAAACCGTCGGACGACCAGCCGACAGGAATGAGTCCGTCGCCGAGAAGATCAAGACCCTGATGATGGAACGACGCACCCGTGATCACGGTTGTTCCCAGGGCCTTGTGCATCTTGGAATGCTCTGCGATCTCGACGTCGTGCAGCGCATAGTCGGCGCCCGCCGGAAAGTCGCTTGGCCGATGTTGCAGTCCGCGCTCTGACTCGTCGATGTGCTGAATGAGAGTTCCGCCCATCGCCACGTTGACCAACTGGATTCCACGGCACACCGCAAGAACGGGCTTGTCGAGTTCGAGAGCCGCGCGCAACAAACCGATTTCGAAATCGTCCTGGAAGCGGTCGACGCCGTAGGTCTGGGGATGGGGCTCACAGCCGTACAACTCGGGATCGACGTCGGGTCCACCCATCAACAACAACCCATCGAAGCGGGAGATGAGATCCAACGCCACTTCATGGGTGATGTGCTGCGGCAGCAACACCACAGGCTCTCCGCCTGCGCGCAACACCGACTCCATGTAACGCCGTCCGGCAAAGGTGACCGCATCTCGCGACACCCGACGCGCGGCCGCGGTGCGCCCGGCAACTGCGATGAGCGGCGAGATCGACACGACGAATCAGTCGGCGACGGTGATGGTGACCGAGTTGATCACCACATCGGTTTTCGGACGATCACCTGCTGCGGTGGGCACGTTCTGCATGGCCTCGACAACTTCGAGTCCCTTCACGACCTGTCCGAACAACGCATACGCGGGCGGCAAACGGCAACCATCGGGACCCGAGATGATGAAAAACTGCGAGCCGTTGGTGTTCGGACCGGCATTGGCCATGGCGAACGATCCGATTTGGTACTGACCCGCTGCCGGCAGCTCGTCGTCGAAGCGATATCCGGGGCCGCCGCGACCTGTTCCCGTGGGGTCGCCGCCCTGACACACGAAGCCATTGATGATGCGATGAAAGATGATGCCATCGAAGTAATGATTCAATGCGAGAAAGACGAAACTGTTGACGGTTTTCGGAGCCTTGATGGGATCGAGGGCGATCACCATTGTCCCCATGGAAGTGTCCATGGTTGCCGTGTAGCGCTTTGCTGGATCGATTCCCATTTCGGGATACTCAGAAAACTGCTGCTGCTTGGGAGCTGAACCATCGAAGGGCGGAAACGGAGTAGGCATGGCCGAGACGCTATCTGCCTATGCTGAGACCTGTGGAGCCGTCCGACGCCAATCCCCAACCGCAGGCGCAACCCGTCGAGGTTGCCGCCGATCTGAACCAGATCGAACAAGATCTCGCAGACGTGGAAACTGCGTTGGCGCGACTGGAAGCCGGCACCTACTGGACGTGCGAGGTCACGGGCGCAGACATCCCCGACAGTGTCTTGGCGGTCTCTCCCACGGCGCGTCGCGCCGCCGGTGGTTCAGCGCTTTCGTAAATCAGCGTTCGCGAAGATTCGCGAGCAGGCGCAACATTTCGAGGTACAGCCAGACCAAGGTGACCATCAGCCCCAACGCTGCGTACCACTCCATCGCCTTGGGCAAGCCTTCGCGCTCCCCGCGCTCGATGAAGTCGAAATCCATGGCCAGACTCAGTGCGGCAAGACCGGCCGCGAACAAACTGATGCCGATGCCCATCAGACTGCCCCGTTCGAAGAACGACACGTTTCCGCCGAACAGGCTGAAGAGGAACGACACTCCGTAGAACACCAAGAGCCCGATCATCGCACCCAGCACCACGCGACGGAACTTGTCGGTCACGCGGATGACGCCCGTGCGATACAGAACCAACATGACTCCGAACACGGCGATGGTGGCCCCCACGGCCTGAATCACGATGCCGTCGTATTCGATGTTGTACGCGTGGGAGATGGCTCCCACGAAAACGCCCTGCGCCACGGCATAGACCGGGGCGAGCACCCGCGCCAGTTGAGGCTTGAAGGCCGGCACGATGGCGCACACGAAGCCCACGATTGCCGCCACGAATATCCAGCCCGGGAACTGCACGGCTCCGGCTGTGGGCTCGTCGACCATCGACCATCCGACCACCGCGGCGGCGAGGAGCAACACCAACATGACCAACGAGGCGGTCATTGCCCCGCTTGCGGTCATGCGATCCCCGCCCGTCCAGGGGCTGACCGGGCCATCGTTGATGGGCGGTGCCCACGTGCCATTGGTCTGAACTGCTTGGGTTTTGCCAGCTTCAGCTTCGCTCGCGGCCCATCCTCGATTGGCGGCCTGGTTCATTGCTTTGTCGTTCAGCAGAGGGTTTGACATACCCGCAACGTTAGTGAAAATCCCGCTACGGGGCGGCGAAAACCGAAGAAAATCGGGCAAAAACTGCGCTTCCCCACATCTTCGAGAAAACGAAAAAGAAAAGGGACCGGCCGGTTGTCGGGTGGAACCTCGTCGGTATCGTATGGCGCGTATGGCGAAAGATCGGGTGGATCGCGACGAGGAAGACCTAGTCAGGCTGTATCTCACCGACATCGGTCAGTACGCGCTTTTGACCAAGGACGACGAAGTGCGTTTGGCAAAGGCCATCGAGGCCGGCAAAGAAGCACAAGCCGAACTGAACGAAAACGAAAAGTCGCTCAGCCCCACCAAGAAGCGCGATCTGCGTCGTATCGCCAAGGAAGGCGAAACCGCCGAGCGCGCATTCGTTCAGTCGAACCTCCGCCTCGTGGTGTCAATCGCCAAGAAGTACCAAGCCTCCGGTCTGCCTCTTCTGGACCTCATCCAAGAAGGCAACCTCGGACTCATGCACGCCGTCGAGAAGTTCGACTGGCGAAAAGGTTTCAAGTTTTCCACCTATGCAACCTGGTGGATCCGCCAGGCAATCACGCGCGGCATCGCCAACACTGGGCGCACCATTCGCCTCCCAGTCCACGCCGGCGACACGCTTGCCCGTTTGCAAAAGGCACGCTCGCGTCTCGAGCTGAAATACGGTCGCCCCGCAACCTTGGCCGAACTCTCCAAAGAAGTGGAGATGCCCGAAGACAAGGTCACCGAGGCTCTGCGCTTCGCCGCCGAACCGCTCTCGTTGTCCGAGCCCCTTCGCGAAGACGGCGATGCCGAACTTGGCGACGTTGTCGAAGATCGCTCGGCCGAGTCACCTTTCGAAGTTGCCGCCACGGCATTGCTTCCCGAAGAAATCCAACGACTCCTCGCTCCGCTCGACGAGCGCGAGCGCGAAATTCTCAAGTTGCGTTTCGGTCTCGATCGTGGCGAGCCCCGCACACTCGAAGAGGTCGGAGAACACTTCAACCTCACCCGTGAGCGCATCCGTCAGATCGAAGCTCGCGCCATGAGCAAGTTGCGCCACCCGTCCAGCGACACCGGCGCACGCGACCTGCTCGCCGTCTAGTTGGTGCGCAGCAGCGCATTGAGTTCTCGCCACAGCGAGACAACCGCAGCGCCGAACACCAACGGCACCACTACGCGCATCATCCATGGGTTGTCGAGTCCCGGAACGAATGCCTTCGACATGCTGTCCCGCGACAAGACCACGGCTGTCAGCGCGGCAACCGACGACGTTGCGCCAAGGGCTTGTTGAATCTCCGCCCGACGAATCACAACGGCCGCCACACCGGCAACCACGCCGAACACTGCGATGAGCGGCATTGCAGGAAACTCCCTCGCAACACCGGGCAGATTGAACGATGCCACCAGACCGACTGCGGCAAGAAGCGCACACGACACCACTGTGAACGCCCGGCGTCGACCCATGGCGAGAGCACACCCACCGACCCCAGCCGGCACGGCGATCAACCACCACCATGGTTGCGGAGCATCACGGACGTAGAGCGACCCCGTCACGGTCGACGGAGTGGCGTCGATTGTCATCGGAATGAACCACTTCTGCACGAGTCCGTTGTCGTCGATGGCCGCAGGCTGGAGTGGGCTCATCCAATGCACGCGGTGGTCGTGCCACAGAACCCTTCCCTCTTCCCCGATCGGCTTCCACACGGGCTCTTGACCCTCTTCGTACTCGGGAAGCGGATCTTGGGAACCGCCGTACCGCGTTTCGTTCAGGATGCCGGTGGGTGACCATTCGTTGATGAACACGGTTCCATCGGTGGATACCCGCAAGTACGGCTCTTCGTCGTATCCCGTGACGAAGACCTCGTGTCCGCGTTCCACTTTCATTCGTACGAAGGCATCGCTTCCCACGATGTCCAACTTCACCGCGTCAGTTGCCGGCTTCACTGCATCGACGACACTCTCGGTATTGCCGGGTTGGGCAGGATCCGCCCACGCTGCGCCTGCCGGTGACAGAACGAAGAATGCAATCGCGCAGAGCACCAGACGTCGCAGGCAGCGCAAAGAGACTTGGCGGAGGTGGACGGGAATCGAACCCGCCGGATGAGGATCGCTCATCCCAACCGCTTTGAAGGCGGCGGAGCCCACCAGGCGCACGGACACCTCCATTGAGAGTCCACCGTAGCGGCGGAATAGCGATTGTTGCCAATGGTGCCGCCCTCGCGCACACATCTCTGCACCGAACGTTTCACAGGCGTCGTGCACCGACGTCGTCAAAGGAGGAACTCACCATGTTGATTGTCTGCCGGTCGCCCAAGGGCGGAAGTGGATCCACGGTCACGGCAGCTGCACTCGCACTGTTGCTGGCCACACGCCACAGAGGTGGCGGTTATATCGTCGATCTCGCAGGTGATCTCCCCGCGGCACTCGGGTTGCCCGAACCGCGGGATTCCCGATCCTGTGAAGTCAACTCTGCGTTGCAGCTTCTGCCACGGGCACAACACAATGGGGCGTCTCGTACTCCGGGCGAATGGCGCGATCTCGGAAATGAACTGCGCTCACTTCAAGGCCCCGTGGTGGTCGATGCTGGTGTCGTACCCGTGGATCCGCAGTTCGAAAAAGCCGCTGACCTTCGATTGATGGTGGTGCGGCCGTGCTACCTCGCCCTGCGTCGAGCAGCAACGATGAAACAGGCGGAGGACAACCAGCACAACGGTGTGTTGGTGGTGAACGAGCCGTCGCGTGCACTCACACCAAAAGATGTCGAGACCGTCTTGCGCGTACCTGTTCGCGGAGTGATTCCCTTCGACCCATCGGTGGCACGGGCGGTCGATGCCGGACTTCTCGCCCATCGCGTTCCCAAGGTGCTCGAAGAAGGCCTCTCCGATCTGATCGCGTCGCTCACGCCCCATTCCGGAGACTGAGCACCATGTCTCTTGCCATCACCGAATCCGTGTACACCACCGACTGCCTGCACGATCTCTTTGCCGATCCCAGCGTGAAAGAGATCGTGGTCAACAACGACACCGAGGTGTGGGTGGAACGCACCAGCGGGCTGCAGAGAGCCGGAGACCTTCTTCCAGGCCAGGCATCAGCCATGCTCGAACGTTTGCTTGCGCCAATGGGCCGCCGCATCGACCTCGCCTCGCCCGTTGTTGATGCACGTCTGGCCGATGGCTCCCGACTCTGCGCGGCGATTCCCCCCGTCAGTCCCCGCGGGCTCGCAATGGCCATCAGACGATTTGGTCATGCCCATCACTCACTCGGTGCATTTGCAACAGCCCGCGTCAGCGACCTTCTCGAATCGGCGGTTCTCCGACGACGCAACATCGTCGTGGCCGGGGCCACCAGCACCGGCAAAACCACGTTGCTCGGCGCCTTGGCTGCCTGCGTTCCGGTACGCGAACGGCTCTTGGTGCTGGAAGACACGAATGAACTCGCACTACGCCACCCCCATGTCGTCTATCTCGAAGCACGTCCGGCAACCGCCGAGGGCGTGAACGAAGTGACGTTGTCACATCTGGTGCGTCACGCCTTGCGTTTGCGACCCGATCGCCTTGTGGTGGGCGAGGTGCGTGGGCCGGAAGCATTCGACATGTTGCAAGCAATGAACACCGGGCATTCCGGTTCACTCTCCACATGCCACGCCAACAGTGCCCGTGATGCACTGCACCGCATCGAGACGATTGTGCTTCAGAACATCGGAAACTGGCCGCTGCACGCCGTTCGTGCCTACATCGCGTCCGCCATCGACATGGTGGTGTTCGTCGAACGACACGACGATGGCTCGCGTCGCGTTGCCGATGTAGTGGAAGTGTCGGAGGCGTTGTCGGCCGCAGGTGACTTCGTCACCACGTCGATTGCAGGATCGTCAGCGGACACGTGATGGGCCGGTTCCTGACATTTCTCGTACTTCTCGCGTGTGCAACCCTGGCGATCGTCGTTTTTCGCGACAACTTTGTCGGGTTTGCGGCCCGGCACCGCACACTGCGACGGCTCACACCGCGCACTCCGGCGAACGCCATGCTGCACAATCGGGTGCGTCTCCCCTCCATTTCGTTTCCACTGCTCGACCGAAAATGCGTGTCACGCGACACATCCCTCACGATCGAGTGCGCCAACCTGCTCGACAGCATCGAACGAAACGTGCGAGTCGGAGGATCCCTACGGGCAAGTGTGCTCACGGCTCACGAGCAACTGCCGCCCGGTCGGCTCCGTGATGCACTCGACTATCTCGTGGTGCATTGCAGAACTGGTGCACCACTGGAAGACGTGCTGAAACACCGCACCGATCGAGACATTCACGCCGACATCTCGTTCACAATCCAGAGCGTGGTGGCAGCCTCTGCGGGCGGCCCGGGAACGGTGCATGCTCTCCACAGAGCCGCGTGGGTTCTGCGCGAACGTCACATTGTGCGCGAGGAACGCCGAGTTCACGCCGCTCAAGCAATCCTCTCCGCCAAAGTGATGTCCTGGATGCCGTTGGGTTTCGGTTGCGTCATGCTTCTGACCAGCAACCATGTGCGCAACGCGGTGTTCGGAACCCCTGTGGGCTTCATATGTCTCGTCATCGGCAGTGCCTTGAACCTGGCCGGGCGACGCTGGATGACTCGCATCACCGGGGTCGTGGCATGAGTCGCCGCACCAATCACGCCGCCGCCGACAGTTTCGTGGAAATGATCGACCTTTTGGTTGTGCTCTTGAAGAGCGGACGATCCACCCGACAGGCCTTTGAGAACATCGCCTCGTGGGGATCTCCCGGCGTGGCCGAAGGAGCACGTTTGGTGCTGCATCGATGCGACTCCGGTCTGCGTCTCACAGATGCGCTCCCCGCACTTTCGGAACACTTCGGCGCCGTTGCTGTCGGCGTGGTCAATGTGCTTGCCGCAGCTGAACTCGACGGGCTTCCACTCGCACCGGTTCTCGAACGTCTGGTTCACGAAGCACACGGCGAACGCCGTCGATCCGCTCAGGCGGAAGCGGCGCAGCTTCCCATCCGGCTGTCCTTTCCTCTCGTTCTGTGCGTCCTCCCCTCTTTCGTCGCACTCACGGTGGTGCCGATCTTCGTCGGCGCTTTGTCTTCTCTTTCTTTGTCATCTCTTTCTTTGTCTCGACCCTGAGACCGGTGTCTCCACCAGTTGCTCTCTCTCATGCGAAAGGACCCACATGAACATCTCTCACGCTCTCCGGCAGTGGATCGGCTCTGACGACGACGGTCAGGCCACTACTGAGTACGCACTGATCCTGCTGGCAGCCGCAGTCATCGCCGTGCTGGTCATCACCTGGGCCACCGCCGGCGGAGGCGCCGGACGTATCGGCGACTTGTTTGATTCGGTTTTCGACGGTGTTCTCGACAAAGCCACCTCGACTCCGGAATAGCGCACGCGTTGCGCACGGGGGTCAAGCAGCAGTGGAACTCGCTCTCGTGCTTCCGCTGGTGCTGATGTTTGCGCTGCTCATTGCACAATTCGGTGTCGTGGTTCGTGAACAAATGGATGCGTGGCATCTTGCCCGCGAGGCAGCACGGGCCGTGGCGTTGGCCGACAATCCACGATCTGCGATCGATGATCTCGATGACATGCTGAAACCTCCAGCAGGATTCGACATCCTTGCGACCATCGATGATGCATTGGCGACGGCCACCGTCACGCGCACCGTGCGCACCGATCTGCCCATGATCGGTGCGGTGGT
>JBILKS010000288.1:0-2609 GCA_044376595.1 Ilumatobacteraceae bacterium
CAACGACACTGAACTCTGGAACGGTGTCATGGATCGCCTCACCCAACACGCGGTGGAACTCGTCGATGCCCAGATTCGCCACGGTGCTCAGGCCTTCCAGATCTTCGACAGTTGGGTCGGAGCCTTGTCGATTGACGACTACCGCACGTACGTGTTGCCGTTCTCACGACGACTCTTCACCGAGATTGCCCATCGCCACCCGGGAACACCCTGCATTCACTTCGGTGTCGGGTGTTCACATCTGCTCGAACTCATGAACCAAGCAATGAGCGGAGCACAAGTACCGGTGTTGGGAGTCGACCCGACCATTGCCCTGGCCGACGTGCGTGCACGCCTCGGAAACGACATCGTCCTTCAGGGAAACCTTGATCCGGCGGCGATCTTGGCCGGTCGCGACGCCGCACTGGCAGCAACCGATGCGGTGCTCGACAGCAACCACGGCCACCCGGGCCATATCTTCAACCTCGGCCATGGCGTGACGCCACAATGCGACCCCGAGGTCCTGCTTGCAGTCGTGCAACGAGTGCACGACATGACGGAACAATGACCGGAAGAGAACAATGACCCAGCCAGCACAACGCACCGCAGTTCTTCTGATGGCGTACGGCACTCCGCGCAGTCGCGAGGAGATCCTGCCGTACTACACCGACATTCGCCGTGGGCGTCCCCCGACCCCCGAGCAGTTGCAGGATCTCACCGACCGCTACGAAGCGATCGGTGGATTGTCGCCGCTCGCCGCGCTCACCGAAGCTCAGCGGGACGCACTGCAAGACGCACTCGATTCTCTGGCACCGAATCAGTTCTTCGTCACGCTCGGACTGAAGCACGCCCATCCCATGATCGAAGATGCTGTTGCCACGCTGGCCACCGATGGCTTCACCAAGATCATCGCTCTGGTGTTGGCTCCCCACTACTCGTCGTACAGCATCGGTCAGTACGTCGGGCGCGCCACCACTGCCGCAGAACCCCACGGCATCTCGGTCACAGGCATCGACAGTTGGGCCACCGAGCCGGCCTTCGTGGAGTTTCTCTCCAACGACATGGCAGAGAAGTTGTCGCACATGCCGGCCGACACCAAGGTGCTCTTCACCGCACACTCGCTGCCACAGCGCATCATCGACGGCGGCGATCCCTACCCCCAGGAACTGCGCGCAACTGCCGAAGCAGTGGCCGCCAAACTCGGCCTCGCCGAGGGTGACCGCTGGTCGATTGCCTGGCAGTCGGCCGGCCGTACTCCCGAACCGTGGATCGGACCCGACATCCTTCAGGTCATCGACGACTTCGCCAGCACGACGCACCCGCCCGAAGGGGTCGTGGTGAGCGCCTGTGGATTCGTTGCCGACCACCTTGAGGTTCTCTACGACCTCGACATCGAAGCACGGCACCGTGCCGAGCAACACGGCATGGCTTTCGAACGAACTGCGTGCGTCAATGCCGACAGAAGTGTGATGACTGCACTCGCCCGTCGGGTCATTGCCGTAGCAAACTGACGCTCATGACCACCGAGGGCGCCGACACTCTGCGCGAAGCCCACGTTGTCATCATCGGAGCCGGAATCAGCGGCTTGGCATGCGCGCACCGACTGTTGACCCTCTCGCCGGGTGTCTCCGTCACCATCATCGAGGCACAAGATCGCGTGGGGGGTGTCATCAAGACGTCGCCTTTCGCCGGATTCGACGCGGTGGATGAAGCCGCCGATGCTTTTCTGCTTCGAGCACCGGCCGCGGTGACTTTGGCGCGCGAGGTGGGCCTCGGCGATCAGCTCACCTCGCCGGCGTCGGCACACGCTTCCGTCTGGCGCGGCCAGTTGCACAAGTTGCCCCCGGGTCTGATTCTGGGCGTCCCCTCGCAACTCGGAACACTTGCGACGTCACGCCTGATTTCCCCGCGCGGAAAGTTGCGCGCCGCACTCGAGCCCTTGCTGCCGCGCACCTCCACCGACACCGACTGCATCGGTGCATTCATGCGCAAGAGACTCGGCAACGAAGTCCACGAGAATCTCATCGATCCGTTGGTTGGGAGCATCTACGCCACGGACACCGATCACTTCTCGTTGCGAGCCATGCCGCAACTCGCCGAGCTTGCAGGTGCAGGGCGGAGCCTCTTGATTTCGGCCAAACGCCGACCGGCATCACCGCCCGCCTCCGCAGAGAACCCCGTCTTTGCTGCGCCGTTGTCGGGCATGGGAGGTCTCGTGTCGGCTGTAGCCGCTTCGGTCCGCTCACGAGGCGCAACAATCCTCACTTCCACTCGGGTCGAATCGGTCGAACCAACGGCGTCGGGGTGCGCCGTGCACGTGTCGTCCCACGACGAAACACGCACCATCCATGCCAACCATGTCGTGTTCTGTGCACCTGCCCGACACAGCGCTGCGTGGGTGCGTGATGCTGCACCCGAAGCGGCGCAACTCCTCGGGTCGTGGGAAAACGCATCGGTTGTGATGCTCGCCATTGCCGTGCCGGTCGGCGCACTTCCGCGCGAAGCGAGCGGCAGCGGATACCTGGTACCGAAACCCAATCAACGATTCGTCACAGCAGTGTCGTTTGCTTCGCAGAAATGGGCCCACCTCCGCAGCAACGACACCACGATTCTCCGCGTCTCGTTGGGCC
>JBILKS010000287.1:0-2609 GCA_044376595.1 Ilumatobacteraceae bacterium
ACACCACCACCCATGCTTGAGCATCTGTGGAACGGCTGGCGGGCCGCGTACGTGCAGAAGTGGGAGGAAACGGCTGGTACGGCGCCGCCCCCGGGGAGCGGATCCGTCTTCACACGCATTCTGGAAAGTGGGATGTCCGACGAAGAGGCCAACATCGTCGCGCGCGGCGCAACGTGTTTCGTGATCCTCAACGCTTTTCCCTACGCCTCCGGTCATCTCCTCGTGATGCCGTACCGCGAAGTGGCTGACCTCGAGGATCTGACTCCCGAAGAAACTGCCGAGCTGTGGTCGCTTGTCACACGGTCGACAACCGTGGTGAAAGCTGTGTACTCGCCCCAGGCATTGAATGTCGGAATCAATCTCGGTCCGGCTGCCGGTGGGAGCATTTCCCAGCATCTGCATGTGCATGTCGTGCCGAGGTGGGTGGGGGACTCGAACTTCATGACAGCGGTGGCCAACACCCGAACCCTGCCCGAACCGCTCGCTGATTCGGCCGCAAAATTACGCAACGGCTTTGCCAACCTTTAGGGTGAAGGCGTGACACAGCCGGGAGACAGCGACGACATCCGGGACCAACTTCCCGATGATCTCAATATCACGGCCTTCTCGGGGGCCTACGAGTTTCCCGACAACAGCCGCCGCCGTATCCCCGGATACATGTACGTCGTCCTTGCAGGGGTGTGCGTCGCTGTGTACACGCTCGGATCCGAGTCGAGTGCGCTGATCAACGGTGGATGGATTGCCGCGGCGGCCATTCTCGGCATAGTTGGGGTCTTCAGCATCACTTCTGGGTGGAGAATGCGAGTCGATGAGAAACAAGCATTGGTTTTGGCCACGCGTGCGGTGGGATTCCCGGTGGGCCACGCCTCTGCTCAGCAAGTTTGGCGGGGCGTTCGCAGTCGACCCACATGGCGAGTGTTCTGTTACAGCGCCGAAGAGCCGCCGCTGCGACGCGGCCTCGTTCTGGTCGACGCGGTCGACGGCACGGTCGTGGAAAAGCTCACCGAAGCCAACCCCGACCAGGCGTGAGCCTGAGCCGTGAAACCCACTGTCGCCTCGTTGCGGGGTTAGCCTGATCACATGTTCGACGGCAGCTTCAAGACGCAGGTAGAGCGTGCGGTGAAGCCCATGGGGGAGTCGCTGCGCAAGGCTGGGGTCACCCCCGACGTTCTCACCGTGGTGGGCCTGCTTCTTGCTGTAGCCGCCGCGGTGGCGGTGGGAATGGGTGCCCTGCGAGCCGGACTTGTTCTCGTCATCCTGGCGGCGTTGCCCGACCTGCTGGATGGTGCCGTCGCAAAGGCAGGCAACCTGGCCAGCCAACGCGGGGCGTTTTTCGACTCGGTCATCGACCGTGTCACCGACGGGTTCTTGCTGGGTGGCATCGCGTGGTATCTCACCTCCCGCGACGGGGGCCACATCGCCATTCTTCCGATGGCCGTGATGGGTGTTTCCGCCACCATCAGTTACGAGCGGGCCAAGGCCGAGTCGCTCGGGTTGCAGGCCAAGGGTGGTCTCATGGAGCGGGCCGAAAGAATCATCCTGCTGTGTGTGGGTCTCTTGTTCGACTCCGCGCTCGTGCCCATTCTGTGGGTCATGCTCGTCCTCACCTCTATCACCGCTCTCCAGCGATTCTTCAAGGTGTGGAAACAAGCCGCGGTTGCGCCCATTGCCGAGGTTCGTATCGAGCAACGTCAGTTGCGCCGACAGTCGCGCAAAGCCGCCCGCTACGAGCGTCGCTCGCAGCAGCGCCGCCGCAACGCACGCTGAGCGGGTCGTAGCCCCGTGGCAAAGTTGCGTGACACTGCTTCCGACGCATTCACGGTGGGTTCATATCGACTCGCGTCGCTCCTTGCCCAGATCACACCCGGGCCCATGGCACACGCCACTGCACGTGTGGTGGGATTCACGGCCGCTGCATCCCTGCAGTCGCGGCGCTCCATCATCGAACGGCACATTCGTCGCGTGCGACCCGACTTCAGCACTACGCAGGTCCGACGAGCCGTGCAGGGGGCTTTCGACAGTTACGCGCGCTATTACGTGGAGAGTTTTCGTCTGCCGTCTCTGTCATCGAGAACCGTCGATGCAACGTTCACGCTCGACGGTTTTGGGCACGTCGAGGATGGTGTTGCCGCCGGCAAAGGTGTGATCCTTGCGCTTCCGCACCTCGGCGGATGGGAGTGGGCCGGACGATGGCTGTGCGATCAGGGTTACACCTGCACGGTCGTCGTCGAGGCCCTGCAGCCGCCGGAACTGTTCGAGTGGTTCACTTCGTTGCGCAGCAAACTCGGAATGAACGTGGTTCCCCTTGGGCCCGGTGTTGCTACCGCGGTGCTGAAGGCGCTGCGCGACAACCATGTCGTGTGCCTGTTGTGTGATCGCGATTTGCAAGGAGACGGAGTGCCCGTGTCGTTCTTCGGCGAACAGACAACTCTTCCGGGTGGGCCGGTGACCCTTGCATTGCGCAGCGGTGCGCCGGTGTTGCCCGTGGGCGTGTATTTCACCGAGCGATACAACGGCCATCACGCCATCGTTCGCCCGCCACTGGCGATACCGACAGAGGGTCGTCTTCGCGACAACGTTGCGGGTGGCACGCAGCTTCTTGCTGGCGA
>JBILKS010000290.1:0-2593 GCA_044376595.1 Ilumatobacteraceae bacterium
GCACAGAAGACCGCAATGCCCATGGCAACTCGAATGACCCGGCCAACGGATGTGTTCATGAAAAGGAGGAACTTCATGTTTCCCATTATACCCCCTGGGGTATCAGAAAATGCATGCATTCCGTTGTTTGGTTGTGCCTTGTCGTCGCCGTGGCTTTGGTGCTGCCGCCGCGCTCATGAAGTATTCCTGAGTAGTTCGCGCGCGCCGGGCTGCGTGACGCGCACCTCCCGACTGCCGGGGTGCATGGTGAGTTTCCAACCTCCCTCGTGGACACAGCGATGATGGGCGTCGCACAGGGGCACGAGGTTGTCGAGATTGGTGGGGCCGCCGGCAGTCCAGTAGTCGATGTGATGGGGCTGGCAGAGCGAAATGGGCACAGCGCAGGACGGCACCGCACATGTGGGGTGCATGGCCTCGAGAGCGCGGCGCTGGTGGCGACTGGCGAGCCGCGTGGCGCGGCCCATGTCGAGAACCACACCACCTGAGCCCATGACGATCGGAATGATGTGGGCCTCGCAGGCCATGCGACGCACGGTTTCGACAGGGAGGTCGATGTCGGTGCCCGTGCGCACGATGGAGTCGCGATGCAGACCGTGCGCCAGCGTGCGGTAGTCGACCACCACGCTGATTTCCGCACGCGCATGGCCGGCCGCGAGTTGAGTGACACCAGCGTGCCCCGGGTTCTCGGTATCAGACGAACCACTCGACGTGGCCAAAGCGACGAGCCCCAATGCGTTGAGATGGGCCGGCTTGCCGGATCCATCGGGACACGTGTCGGGGGTTCGCTCGTGAAAGAGCCGCTCGACCACGCGTTGCAAGCGACCGACTAGGCGCAAGCCGGATTCGGGATCGAACTCGCCGTGCATACAGACCATGCCCGAATCGCGATCGACCCAGTGGCGTAACCATGCCCTGCGACGTTGCTGCTCGAGTCGGCTGACCCCGGCGTCTTCTCCGAGGCGCACCACGGCTTGTTTCACCGCACGCGAGAAGTTGTCGGGCGTGGCATGTGATGCGACATTGGCCAGCCATTCTCCTTGTTGCAGCACCTGTTGTCGTTCTTGCGTGGAAAGTGACTGTGTGGCGCGCGCGACAACGTCGACATGAGCCGTGGTGATGTGACCACCCCGAAGAGCCTGATTGAGTTCGGGCAATGCCGAAAGCACACGTGCCCGATTCATGTCGCGACGTGCTTCGGCCCGGCTGGTGGAACACGCCGATGCAATGACATGCTCGGGCATCACGGCTGGGGAGGCAGCGGACAGCTCCTCGAGGCGCATTCCCAGGGTGATTTTCTGGCTGTCAATCCACGCTTGGATGCCGGCGAGCTTGTGGAGAGCGAGACGAACACCTTCGAGCGCCAAGTCCGCGGATCGAACCAACCCCACCTCGCGAACTGCGATACAGATGTCGTTGACCGATTGGCTGTTGGAATGCCTGTTGGAATGCCTGTTCTGGCGGATGTTGTCGTGCATGGTTCCCGTTCGTCGTTCCCGTTCGTCTTGTGGTGAAGGGGCAACCGAATGCCGATGTCCGCAACCTACGCACCGGGTGTGACACGGCTCCATGACGATGGTGCTCCCTAGAGTGCTCCCATGAGCACACGAGAATTTTGGAACGAGAAGTTTGGAACCGATGACTATGCGTACGGAACCGAGCCGAATGAGTTCCTCCGTGAGACCGTGCTGGGCATGCCGCGCGGCAACGCACTCAGCCTGGCCGAGGGTGAGGGCCGAAACGCTGTGTGGCTGGCCGAGCAGGGTTACGACGTTTCATCCATCGAACAGTCGGAAAAAGGTGTGGCCAAAATGCTGAGGCTGGCACTGAAGCGTGGCGTGGTGGTGCATCCCGAGCGCGGAGATCTCGAAGACTTCCACATTGCGCCGAACTCGTGGGATCTCGTTGTTTCGGTGTTCGCCCACACACCGTCAACCCTGCGACGTCGTTTGCACCGCGAGGTTGTGGCAGGGCTGGTTCCCGGTGGACATTTCCTTCTCGAGGCCTACACGCCGGCACAGATTGCCAACGACACCGGTGGGCCGAAGGATCCGGATCTCATGCCCACGGCTGCGCTGTTGGAAAAGGAACTCGACGGTCTCGTGTTCGAGATTCTCCGTGAAGTCGAACGTGATGTTGTCGAGGGGAATCTGCACACTGGCAGTGCGCGCGTTGTTCAACTACTGGCTCGCCGACCGATGCAAGGGTGACGGAGGTTGTGAGTCAGTCGGGGCGAACGAAGAAGCCCGACAACGCAGTGCGCACGACGGTGGTCCAGTCGTCGTTGGCGATGGGATCAGTGTCCAAATCAGCGAGCACTCGGGACAGCGAGTATCCCTGAACGAAGACCGACACGGCACGGGCATCGACGTCTTTGCGAATCCAACCGTGGGCTTGTCCGTGACGAATCGCGTCGGCAAGGGTTTCGGTGTGCTTGTGCTGCTGAATCGACAGCGCGTTCCACAGTTCTGGGCGACCGTATGAACTGGACACGGCACTGAAACGACTGAGCCGTGCATGTTGGCGTTCTGCGTTGTTGCCCAAGTTCACGAGTCGCCCAACTGTTTCGGTGAACTCGTCGAAGGTTGTTGTCTTG
>JBILKS010000291.1:0-2590 GCA_044376595.1 Ilumatobacteraceae bacterium
CACAGCGAACGGTGGATCGAGATCGTAGAGCTCACGATGTTGCGCCTGGCGCTGGGCGAGCACTTCGGTGAATCGCTCGGGATGAATCTGGAACTCGTCGAGTTCGACTCCCGTGATCATGAAGACTTGCTCAACCTGACCGAGAAGTCCTTCGTCGACCAAACGCCGACCGATCTCACGCAACGCCACGCGCATCTCGCCCACGATCTTGATGCAGTTGGTTTTGTAACGCTCGCGTCCGCTCAGGAAGACGTTGGCGGACCGCAGTCCCGCCTCGAATAGTCCCAGCGTCTCGGGGTCGCCGGCGAGTTTGGCTCGCACGTCGGCAGCCACGCGGTCGCGCTCGGCCACCGCCTCGACCCGACGCTGTGCAGGATCTTGGGCATCGTCCATGAGTCGCATGCGATCCACCATGGCGAGGGCCACATCGGGGTGGGTCTCCCATGACTGGGCAATCACATCCCACTCGGCGGGCCCTCGTGAGCCGAACCTGAAGAGAAACTCATCGAAGGCCGCAACGAATTCCTTCGTGCCGACGGACGAATCGGCACGCAAGCGTGCGTCAAGGCCCGCCACACCGGAGTCGAACAGGCGCGACACATCGCTCGACGAACGCACCAAGCGAGACAACGACCACATCGCCCGTGGCGGTTCCGCCGAGTCGGCTTCGATTCCGGCGAGCAGCCGTACTGCGATGGTGGGGTCACCCAGTGCCTCAGCGATTCCGCCAAGAACTCCGGTACCCACCGAGGACAGAGTTGACGCCATCATCCCCGTGTCCATCGCCTGGCGCAGAAGCGGAATCATCGACCGGACACGATTGACGAGGGCCGCACGATTGAGGGTGTCGAGATTCGGCCTGGTTGCACGAGCATTGTCGGCCATCGCCTTGTCGGCATCGAGCTGCGGAAGTGACTCGACGCTCAGAACCCATCCCGCCGTGGCGGCGAGTTTGTCGGCGTGGCGTTGCGATTCGTGCCATGGTTCGGCTGTGTACGGGGGTACATCGGCTCGTTCGTCGAAGAATGCCTTGTCAATGGCCTCGGGTGTGGCTCCGGGCATACGCGCACCGAACAGCCGTGTGTATGACAAGGGGTTGTAGATGTAGCCACCGAAGACGCCGAACATTGTGGGGTCGTGTGGGTTTTCGACCTCGTCCCAGTCGAAGACACCCATACCGGAATAGGCGTCGACCACCGCGCGACCGAGTGATGTTCGCAAATACGTGGTGGCAAAGAACGGCGAAGCGGGGTCAGGGAAGACGTCGGCTGCGTTTCCGCGGGTCCACGCAGGAAACTTTTCTCCCGGGTCTGTGTCTGCAATCCATTTGTCCATAGGTTGCCGACCCTATTACAGACAAAAGCCACTCTTTGAACCGCCAAGGACGCCACACAAAGGCTGATCCATAGAGTGCGTCCACTGATGATGACTGAACACGTGCTGGCCGTGGAGGGCGTGCGCAAGTCCTTCGGCAGGTCGGTTGCACTCGACAATGTCTCGATTGACATACCCGCGGGTGAGATCTTCGGATTCATCGGGCCCAACGGATCCGGAAAGACCACACTCATTCGATTGATCCTGGATCTCATCCGTCCCACCGAGGGAACAATTCGCGTGTTCGGCAAAGACAGTCGCCGCCTCGGCATTGTGGCGCGACGGGAGATCGGGTACCTACCAGGAACGCTCACGCTTCCGCCACGCATCACCGGACACGATTACCTGTTCGATCAGGCGCGGATTCGCGAGACTCGCTGTGGCCCGCGTATCGAAGAACTGGGCACCCGCCTGCAGGCTGAGTTGCACCGACCGATCGAAGATCTCTCCCTCGGCAATCGCCGCAAGGTCGGCCTCATTGCGGCCTTCATGCACATGCCCCGCTTGCTCATTCTCGATGAGCCCACGAGTGGTCTGGATCCACTCGTTCAGCAGGAGTTCCGCCGCATGACCAGAGAGTCGGCAAATGAGGGGGCCACGGTGTTTCTTTCATCCCACGTCCTCGACGAGGTGCAGCACGTGTCGAACAGTGTTGCGGTGGTCAATCAAGGCCGCATCGTCACCACGGGTCGAATCGATGAACTCTCTGCCCGACTGGTGCGAACCTTGACAGTCCGATTCGACAGCAACGTGCGCCTCGAGTCATTTGCCGGCATCGAACACGTTGAATCGATTGCATTCGTTGCCGGCGACAAGACGGAGGTCGAGTTCACGCTGCGAGGTTCGGCACGAAGGCTGTTGGAGGCATTGGCACCACTCCACCCGGCGGACATCCACGGGCGAGAACCCGACCTTGAGGACGTGTTCCTCGACTTCTACCGCAACGAGTCACTCCCCCGATGAGAGCCACCCTCGCACACAGGGCAATCACCTCGCGCACCCGATGGATATTCGGCTGGTCAGCGGGAATCGTCGTATTCGTCGCCATGACCCTGGGCTTCTACCCAGCGTTCCGGGACGAATCAGCCCAGCTCAATGAAATGTTCACGAACCTGCCAGAAAGCATCAAATCGTTGGTGGGGATCGGTGGAGGCATCGATCCTTTCTCACCGGTCGGCTATCTCTCCAGCCAGATCTATGCGACCCTTCTCCCCTT
>JBILKS010000292.1:0-2589 GCA_044376595.1 Ilumatobacteraceae bacterium
GCCGTTGAACGGTGTGGCATCAAGATTGTGGATGTTGCAGAAAACGCGTGCTTCGGTGCCCTTCGGATCGGCCCACGGAAGGATCTCGAAAGTGTTGGGGTCCGGAACTGCGAGAACGTCGGCTTCCTGCACGCGGCTGAACCCGTCGATGGAGGAACCGTCGAATGTCATGCCGTCTTCAAGGGCGTTTTCCAACTCGGCCGGACTGATGGCAAACGACTTCAAGTTTCCGAGAATGTCGGTGAACCACAGTCGCACCAGTCGCACGCCACGTTCGTCTGCGGTGCGCAGCACGTATTCGCGCTGTTGATCAAGCATCTCGCTCATGAGACAAGTGTGCCTTTCATTTGTGTGAGTTCGGTCAATTGCAGGAATTTGACCGCGGTGAGGCGGAAAAGTGAACGGGAAAAACAGAACCGGGGGGCACGTGGCCCCCCGGTTCGCGTCGAAGTCCCCGTGGAAGGGGAAGACGATGTTCTGTCGGTCAGGCGCCGCAGATGGTCTCGAGAAGGAGACGCGTCACCACGTAGGGGTCGACGTTTGCGTTGGGGCGACGGTCTTCGGCGTAGCCCTTTCCGTCGCGGCCGACCTGCCAGGGAATGCGCACGGAGGCACCGCGGTGCGAGACGCCGTAGCTGAACTTGTTCCACGGGGCCGTTTCGTGCTTGCCGGTGAGGCGGCTCTGGATGTCGTCGCCGTAGTGCTCGACGTGCTCCATGACGCGCTTGCCGAGAGCCTCACATGCGGCGGTGATGGCCTTCATGTCGGTGTCTTCGCGCATTGCCTTGGTGGAGAAGTTGGTGTGAGCGCCGGCACCGTTCCAGTCGCCCTTCATCGGCTTGGCGGCGAAGGAGATGACCACGTCGTAGTCCTCGGCGATGCGATGCAACAACCAGCGGGCGACGGTGAGGTGATCGCTGACGGTGAGTGCATCGGCGGCGCCGATCTGGAACTCCCACTGTCCGGGCATCACTTCGGCGTTGGTGCCTTCGATCATGAGACCGGCGTCGATGCAGGCCTGTGTGTGTTCTTCGATGATCTCACGACCAACCACGCGGCCCGTTCCGACGCCGCAGTAGTACGGACCCTGCGGCAACGGGAAGCCGCCGACGGGGAAACCGTACGGCGTGCCGTCGGTGCGCAACATGGTGTACTCCTGCTCGATGCCGTAGATCATTTCCTGATCTGCGTACTTTGCTGCCGCCGTGGCGCAGGCGGCACGGGTGTTGGTGGGGTGCGGCTCTTCGGTCTTGGCCAGGAGAACTTCGCACAGTACGAGAATGTTCTTGCCACCACGGATCGGATCGGGGCATGTGAAAACGGGACGGAGCATGCAGTCGGATGCCTCACCGGTGGCCTGCTCGGTGGAGGAACCGTCGAAACCCCAGATCGGCGGGGTGGTGACGCTGTCCTTCAGGATCTTGGTCTTGGAACGCAGGAGGGGAGTGGGTTGCGTTCCGTCGCTCCAGATGTATTCAGCCTGGTATGGCACGGTTGTCTCCTTTGTGGGGGTCTTTCGATTGAACGGAACATATGTTGCCGTGAGGCAGTTTCTCTTCCATGTCCTGATTGTGAACGCTGTGTAAAGCCGGTGGGCCGGCGTGGCCTCTGTAGCCTGCTCGCGTGCCCACATTGCGTCTCGGACTGGCTCAAATCAATCCCACTGTGGGCGATCTTGCCGGAAACAGCGGGCTGATCGCCCAGTTCTACGCCCGGGCGGCCATGGCCGGCTGCAACATCGTGGCTTTTCCCGAGTTGGCCCTGACGGGGTACCCGCCCGAAGATCTGGTGCTCAAGCCCGGTTTTCTGGCCGACAACCGCGCCGCTCTCGCCAACGTGGTTGCCGCAACGGGTGAGTGCATCGCCGTGATCGGCTTCGTGGACCACGCCGAGACCGTGGTGGGCGGCACTGTCGAGCGCATCTTGTTCAACGCCGCGGCGGTTGCGCGCAACGGCGAGGTGTTGGGCGTGTACCGCAAGCAACTCCTGCCGAACTACAGCGTGTTCGACGAAGAGCGGTATTTCGTTCCGGGTCCCGACAACCAGGACACCTTCGAGGTCGACGGCATGCGCTTTGCGGTGTCGATCTGCGAAGACCTCTGGGCCGAGGGCCCCACGGCGCAACAAGCGAAACAAGGTGCACGCGTGTGCATCAGCATCAACGGCTCGCCCTTTCACCGTGACAAACCACAGGTGCGCCGCGGACTCGTGTCCGACAGGGCGCGTGACAACGGTGTGGTTCTTGCGTACGTCAACCAGGTGGGCGGACAGGACGAGTTGGTGTTCGACGGAGGATCGCTGGTTGCCGATTCGCGCGGCGAGGTGCGCGCCGAGAGCGGATACTTCGTGGAAGACCTGATGGTCGTCGACATCGACGACACCGGATCGGTGGCACACGTGTCGGGAGCGAGTTCCGCACACACCGACGATCTCGGGCGCGTGTACGACGCCTTGGTCACGGGTACTCGTGATTACGTGCGAAAGAACGGCTTCACCGATGTGGTGATCGGACTGTCGGGAGGCATCGATTCAGCGCTGGTGGCGGCAATCGCCGTCGATGCATTGGGGAACACACACGTGCACGGGGTG
>JBILKS010000293.1:0-2573 GCA_044376595.1 Ilumatobacteraceae bacterium
GCGCACAGACTCGAGCTTGATTCCAGCATCGAGAAGATTCTTGATGACCTTCAGCTCCAAGAGATCGCTGTAGGCGTACAAACGACGGCTACCGCTTCCGGTGGCGGCCGTGACCGATGGCTTCACAAGATCGGTGCGCGCCCAGTAGTCGAGTTGCCGATACGAAATACCGACAATCTGCGCTGTCTTGGTTCCACTGAATCCCCGACCCACGTTCATGCGCGTCGTGTCGTCCCCACCCTCATTCATACGCTCCAAGCCTAAGGACACCGACCACCGTCGTCAACGGAGAAGGTGGTTATTCCGAGAAGTCTTCTGGATTGATGCTGTCGATGAAGTCGCGGAATTCGTCGATGATCGCGCTTTCGTCGACCTTCCCGCCGGTATCAGGTGTCGCCTCGTCAGCCTCGTCTTCGCCGTCGTCGGGAATCACCTTGCCCACCTCGTCGAGGAGGTCGTCATCCACGAAGATCGGGCAGCCTGAGCGCAACGCCAGCGCCACCGCATCTGAAGGACGCGCCGAAACAACCTTCTGGCCGCCGGCACCACTCAGAACCACATCGGCGAAGTAGGTCTGATCTCTGATGGACGTCACCACGATCCGCTCGACACGGCTGTCAGCAGCCTCGAGCAGGTCGATCGCCAGATCGTGCGTGAGTGGACGCGGAGGCTCCAAACCTTCGAGCGCCGTGTGAATCGCCGACGCCTCCGGTCCGCCAATGTAGATGGTGACGATACGACGCAATCCCGACTGCTCGCGCATCACGAGAACCGGAGCATTTGCCGGCATCTCCAGCCGAACCCCGACGACCTCCATCTCGCGCACGAGATCACCTTAGTTTGGCGCGGGCCGAACCCCCAACGGAGCGACGGTTCAACCACGAATCACCCAAGTTCAGCGTGGATCGACGAACTGGCTGACCGCTTGACGCACAAGAACCTGACGCAACTCACCCGCCAGATTCACCATTGATTCCAACATCTCTACCGATTGCTGTCGCGCTTCGGGGTTTCGCTGACGCAGAAGAGGCATGAGCCGTTGTTCGAACAAGGCAGCTTCGCGATCCGCCGCCAATCGCCAGGCCTTCAGATGCCGAATTTCGATTCCGAGATCGAGGAAGGATTTCGCGATGGACCCGATCGTGCGCGCACTTGCATCGAAGAACGTGTCGGCGCCCACCTGACGCGCAGTAATCAATCCGAACTCTTCGAGAGTTTTCACATCGTTTTCGGACAGACCCGTGATGTCGATCAAATCTTCCTTGGACACCGGCCCCTCGCTGGAACGCACAGGCAACTTGACCACAGGCTCCGGAGTCTTCATGGCCTGACGTCGCGCGGCGGGATGCTGCTTTTCGCTCTCCAGCACGACTGCAGGATCAATGGATTCCATCTCGATGCTGTCGTCGTCGGACACCGCCGAGATACGCGCCATCTCGCGACTCACATCGCTCACAGACTGTTCGCGCAGCGCACGAGGCAATGACGCCACCGGCCCGGTGGAATCGCGCGGAATGGCTCCCGACTCGTCGAGACGATCGCGAATCACCCGCAACGGCAGGTAGTTGGTCTCTTGCTCGCGGAGGATGTAACGCAATCTGTCGATTTCGTCTTCCGTGAATTTGCGGTAACCCGAAGCAGTGCGCTCGGGCTCGATCAGGCCTTGACTCTCCAGGAATCGAATCTTCGAAATGGTGACGTTGGGGAACTCTTCCAACAGAAGTCCCAACACTTCTCCGATGCTCTTGTAGCCGCGCTCTGCCATGTGGATGACGCCTACTGACCGGTTTCCGAGCGATCGAAAAAGACCAAGCGAAACTTCCCCACCTGCACTTCGTCGCCGTGAAAAAGCCGTGACTCGTCGGTTCGACGCTGATTCACGTAGGTACCGTTCAGCGAGCCGACATCGCGCACAACGTAGGCCCCGTCGGAGTAGACCACCTGTGCATGACGACGCGACACGGTGATGTCGTCGAGAACGATGTCGGAGTGCGGATGCCGACCGATGTTGGTGGTTCCAACCGTGAGGGGAAATCTGTCGCCGTACTGCTCACCTGTTCGAGACACGAGCACGGCCCCACCAATGGGGAGCTCGGACGTGCGAAACACGATGTCGTCCTCGTGACCCGCCGAGTCCTGCGAAGCGTCAACTCGGGTCAATGTGATGGTGCGATCTGAGTTGTTGTCGAGAACCGCGCCACACACCGAACAAAACGCTGCCTGGGGCGGATTCCGATGGGCACAGCGATTGCAATAGACGTACGACATACCTCAGGCCCCGATGAGGTCCTTGTAGCCGGCCGAGTCCATGAGCCCATTGAGGTCGGCAATCTGCGACATCTCAATCTCGCAGATCCAGCCTTCGCCGTACGGGTCGGTGTTCACCAGCTCAGGTTCGTTTGCGAGTCGTTCGTTCACCGCAACCACTTTTCCGCTCACCGGAGCGGAAATGTCCGAGACAGACTTGGTGCTCTCAACCTCGGAAAAAGATGCGCCTGACAACACGATCGACCCGACTTCGGGCGCCTGCACGAACACCACGTCGCCGAGAGCATCTTGTGCATAGTCAGTGA
>JBILKS010000294.1:0-2569 GCA_044376595.1 Ilumatobacteraceae bacterium
CTCGGCGCCGGACTGATCGCATTTCTGCCGTGGCGCGTGGTCTTCTGGTTCCCCGCGGTCATGGGGATTGCTCTCATGCTGTGGGCCCGACGACTTCCCGAAACCCTGCCGTTGGACAAGCGTCGGCCATTCACATGGAGCGCCGTCGGCCGTGCGGGCAAGGAAGTACTCACGCACCGACAAACGGTGAGTTTTACCGTCGCAGTCACGTTCCTGTTCGGGATCATGACCGGATACCTGGCCGGTTCGGAAGTGATCGTCGAAGACGTCTACGGATACGGAACGTGGTTCCCGTTGTTCTTCGGCGTGATCGCAATTCTTCTCGCCGTCAACTCGCTGAACAATGCACGCATCGTTCGCAAGATCGGAATCAAGCGCATCGTGAAACGCATGGTTCTTCTCGGTCTCGGTGCATCGGTCCTGTTCGTCGTGGTCGCATTCGCCACCGATGGCAAGCCGCCGTTCTGGTTGCTCATGGTGTGTCTCGCCGCGGTTGTTCCGGTTGCGCAGGGTCTCGCCCCCATCTGCAACACAGCCGCCATGACTCCGGTCCCCCACGTGGCGGGTACCGCATCAGCTCTGATGGCCACCGTCACCACGGCTGGCGGCGCGTTGCTCGGCGGCTTGGCCAGCGGCGCCTTCGACGGGTCGGTACGCCCGCTCGCTGTCTCGTTCTTGATCTTCTTCGCCGTTGCAGCAGGTCTGATCCTTGCGGCAACTGCACAGATGACCGACGAACGATCCTGAGCCCCCGCCTTTCGCACCCGGTGCACTTCTCTTCACGGCAACTCGACGTCGCTTCGTTCACACTGCGTTAACAGTGTTCCGAACCCATCCGCCGGGTCTGCGTCATTTCACGAAATGCGCCCCAAACAGAAACACGTCGGAAACATACGACTCCTACTTTGCTGTCGCTGCCTCGTGGCGCGCAACACAAAGGAGAAGATATGGACAGCGGAAGTTTGACGTGGGTGCTTGTTTCATCCGCCCTCGTCTTGTTCATGACGCCGGGACTCGCGTTCTTTTACGGAGGAATGGATCGGCGTCGCAACGTGCTCAACATGTTGATGATGAACTTCTATTGCCTCTTGTTGGTTCCGGTTCTGTGGTTCATCGTTGGGTACTCCCTCGCACAGACGCCGTTTGAGAATGACTTCATCGGCGGATTCGATTCCCTCTTCCTGAAGGACATCACCGTGGCCGGCGACGGCTCGGCCCTCGCCACCGTGGCTTTCCTCGGAATGTTCGCCGCCATCACCCCGGCACTGATTTCGGGTGCCGTGGCAGACCGCATGAAGTTCTCCGCATGGGCCATTTTCGTGCCCCTGTGGCTCTTTCTCGCCTACATCCCCGTCTTCAAATGGGTCTACGGCGGCTGGTTGGGACAACGCGGATCGATCGACTTCGCAGGTGGAACAGCCATCCACGTGAACGCCGGCATCGCTGCCTTGGCAGCAGTGCTCGTACTCGGCAAGCGCAAGTCGGGCGGAGCGCCGCCCCACTCGATGCCACTCGTGATGATCGGAACGGGCATCTTGTGGTTCGGCTGGTTCGGTTTCAATGCCGGTTCGGCACTTGCCGCCAACGGACAGGCCGCTCAGGCATTCATGAACACCTTCCTCGCCGCGGCTGCCGCAGGTCTCGCATGGGTCTTCGTCGAATGGATGCGTGACGGCCATCCCACCAACCTCGGCGCAGCGTCAGGCATCGTGGCTGGCCTCGTGGCCATCACCCCGGCCGCCGGCTACGTGTCGGGTCCTGCTCCCATCGCCATCGGTCTCGCAGCGGGCGTCGTGTGTTGCTACGCCGTGAAGCTGAAGTCGAAGTTCGGATACGACGACGCACTCGACGTGGTGGGTGTCCACTTCGTCGGCGGCCTCGTTGGTTCTCTCCTCATCGGTTTCTTCGCCAACCCCTCGTTCTTCAAGGGCGAGTTCGAAGAGGGCATCTTCTACGGAGGTGGCGCGAAGCTCCTCATCGAGCAAGCACTCGCCAACGGCGCCGCCATCGTGTGGTCGTTCGTCGTGACCCTGATCATCATGATCGCGTTGAAGAAGACCATCGGCGTGCGCGTCAGCGACGAAGCCGAGCGCGGCGGACTCGACCTTGCCGAGCACGGCGAGAACGCCTACCACGAGTGACCGAAACAACGATTCGCCGACGCAAACGATCAGGAGAAACACAGTGAAACTCATCACCGCAATCATCAAGCCGTTCAAGTTGGACGACGTGAAAGACGCACTGCGCGCAGCAGGCATCACCGGCATCACGGTGACCGAAGCCCGCGGCTTCGGTCGCCAGGGTGGCCACACCGAGACCTACCGAGGTGCCGAATACAACATCGAGTTCGTACCCAAGGTGAAACTCGAAGTGTTGACCACCACCGAAGATGTATCACGCATCTGCGAGGTCATCGCCACCGCAGCAGCCACCGGCAAGATCGGTGACGGCAAGATCTGGGTCTCCAGCGTCGAGTCGATCATCCGCATCCGCACAGGTGAGCAAGGCCCAGAGGCCATTTAGGCAACTCCGGAGGCCATTTAGGCAACTCCGGAGGTCATCTAGACAA
>JBILKS010000026.1:0-8485 GCA_044376595.1 Ilumatobacteraceae bacterium
AGATCGGCGCCGTTGTCCAGCAGGTGGGTGGCAAAGGTGTGGCGCAATGCGTGCGGATGCGTGGGATCGATGGACCGTCTGTCGAGAATGCGCCGCACGTCGCGCGGCGTGAGTTGGTGGCCACGGTTGTTCACGAACAGCGGGTCCCGTATCGAACGCGTCCCAGTGTCGGATGCTGCGTTCACCATTTCATGGCGCAACTTCAACCATTCCCGCACGGCTACCACCGCAGGCGGACTGAGCGGCACGCGACGCTCCTTGGCCCCTTTGCCCCAGACAGTTGTTGCATTCGCCGAAAGGTCGACACTGGCAAGCGTGAGCGTGCACAACTCACTGACCCGCAGGCCCGAGCCGTACAGCAACTCCACCACTGCGGTGTCGCGGGCGAGTCGCCACGGCGGATCGTCGGTTGCCAACTGACTGCCGGTCAACAACGCATCGAGTTGGTCGGCACCCAGGATGCGCGGCAGGCGTCCGTCACCGTTCGGGGATCGCACACCGGTGGTGGGGTTGGCAATCTTCTTGCGTGGGTTCGCGGCCAAGGTGACCTTGACGAACCAGCCGAAATAGCGACGCAATGCAGCGAGTTTGCGCGCAATCGTGCGCTTGGCCAGACCCTCGCCGGTGAGATGGGCCATGTATTGCTTCATTGCCGCACGCGTGACGTCGGCGGGCTTCGTGATGTCACGTTCGGCCACCCATTCGGCGAACTGCGCAACATCGGACACGTAGGCCTGTTTGGTGTTGTCGGAAGAGGAAGTGAGAGAACCCACGAACTCAGCCAGTCGCCACGAGGCAGACAACCTGGGCGACAGAGATTCAGGAAATGCAGTTGCCCGCGTGCCGCCCACGCCCCAACAGTAGAGCCTCCCACCAGCCCCGCTCCTCCATTACCCAACCCTGTGCCTGCAAACGCCCGAGCGACAGTGCAACAGAGGCGAGATGACGACCGGTGGAGATCATCAACTGGTCGAGTGTCACAGGACCGTTGCTGCAGGCATCGAGAATCAACATGTCTTGCGCATCGGGATCTTCCCGATCTTCGACACGTTGGAGATCGGCGCGGCGGTGATCCAGTGACAGTGCGGCGAGAATGTCGCGCGCGTGAGTGACGGTGCCACAACCCTGTTGGATCAAGAGATTGGTTCCACCGGCACTGGCCACACGCGGCGAACCCGGCACCGCGTACACATCGATCCCCCTGCGCTCGGCTTCGCGCACGGTGAGCATCGACCCGCCGGTCTCGCGCGACTCCACCACCACGATGATCTCCGACAGAAGCGCGATGATGCGGTTTCGTTGCGGGAAGTGGTGTGCCTCTGCCTGCGCGCCGGGCGCATACTCGGAGATCAGCAAACCGTGTTCACCCACCCAGTTCCACAACGACGCATTCACCTTTGGATACACCACGTCGAGTCCGCTTCCCACCACCGCAATGGGCCGCCCTGCGTGCGACACGTCGGGGGACGATTCACAGAACGCTCTCATGCCGTCGTGCACCGCACCGTCGATGCCCTTGGCCAAGCCCGACACCACGCACACGTTGCTCGCCGCCAAGTCGTGCCCGTACTCACGTGCCGTGTAGACACCCGACGGCGTCGGTGTTCGCGTACCGATGACTCCGACCCTGCGCTGATTCAGCACAGATGTCGATCCGCGCACGAACAACACCGGGATACGTACGGAGCTGCGCAGCGGTGCCGGAAAGTCGTGGTCCGCCACCGAGAGCACGTCGATACCTCCAGCGAGACAGCGATCGTGCATCTCTGCCACTTCGTCGTCTCCCGTGCCACCGCCGCGCTCCCATGCCTCGTCGGCGTGATGACTGAGGAGAAGGCCCGTTGCCAACTTTCTACTCACACCGGGACGCACACTCAGTGCCGCGGCATAGGCCCACATCGGAAGCCCACTCATGCAGACACGTTCCGCACGCCGAGCGCCGTACGCATCAACAACGCACTGCGCACGAACTCTTCGGAAATGGGGCCCTCGTTTCCCGCGAGGTCGGCAAGCGTGCGCGCCACCCGACGGATCCGGTGATACCCACGGCCCGTCAACCGAGCGGTCTCCAGCTCACCACGCAGCACGTCGCGCGCTGACGGCGCCAATGGTGCCGTCTCGTCGAGTTCGCCGGGCCCCAACAATGCATTCACCTTGCCTGCCCTCACCAGCGAAACTTCACGCACACGCATCACACGGTCACGGATCGATGCACTGGATTCACCCTCGTCCACATCCAACAGCGCAGTGGGATCGGTAGCCGCGACGGTGATGCGCAGATCGAACCGGTCGAGCAGCGGACCCGACAATCGCCGCAGATACTTCGCTCGTGATGTGTCGCTGCACACACACGAACCGGGCCCGCCACCACCGCATGGACACGGGTTGGTGGCCCCCACCAACAAGAAGCGGGCAGGAAGCGCGGCCGACGCATTGGCACGGGCGATGTGGACTTCGCCCGATTCCAAGGGCTGACGCAACGCATCGAGCACCGACGGCGCGAACTCACCCACTTCGTCGAGGAACAGCACGCCGGCATGTGCCAGCGACACTTCGCCGGGTCGCATGGCGCCGGTACCTCCGCCCACCATCGCAATCGTCGAAGCGCTGTGATGGGGCGCACGAAATGGTGGCCGCGTCACCAGTCCACCTTCGGGCAGGGCGACCCCAGCCGCAGAATGCACCATGGTGGCCATCACCGCATCACGACCCTCGAGCGGCGGCAACAACCCAGGAATACGCTGCGCCAACATCGTCTTGCCGCCACCCGGGCCCCCAACGAACAACACGTTGTGGCCACCGGCCGCGGCTACTTCGGCCGCCAGTCGCGCAACGGGCTGGCCACGGACGTCACGCATGTCAAGCAATGGCACCTCGGGCACGCCACGTGGGGACTCCGGTTCCGCACGCCAGGGGCATTGACCCCGAAGGCACGCCACGAGTTGCATCAGGTTGTCTGCCGTCAACACCTGACGTGGATTCACCACACGCGCTTCCCGACAACTTGCCGGTGCCACCACCACGCAATGATCGACGAGCGCACTGACCAATGGCGCGACGCCGGGCACCGGCCGCAACGAACCATCGAGCCCCAGTTCGGCAACAAAGGCGTGATGCGCCACCTCTTCGGCAGGCAACTCTCCCATGGCCGTGAGAATGCCCACCGCAAGTGCAAGATCGAGACCCACTCCACCCTTGCGCTGACTGCTCGGAGCCAGATTCACCGTGATCTTTCTGTTCGGCCACTCGCATCCACTCGACAGCAACGCGGCACGCACGCGATCACGTGCTTCACGACACGCCTCGTCGGGCAAACCCACGATGGTGAATCCGGGCAGACCTGCCCCGATGTGCACTTCGACAGCGATGCGACTTCCTTGGATCCCGGTCAACGTGGCCGAATGAATACTCGAGAACATCGGGTGCGCCTCCTTCAACTATGGAAAAATGTCGAAGATGCGCACGCAAGCCCACCCACAACCTCGACACCGTGTGTGGCGCAAGAAGTGGTGGCTGGCAATCACGTGTGCCGCCGTCGCAACGTCAACCGTGTCGTGCAGCGACAAAACGAACAGTGCAACGAACTTCTGTCGTCAGCTCGACAAAGAACTGGCCGGAATGTCCTCGGCACTCACATCGCAGAGCGACATCGACCTGATGGTGGCGCGCTATCGACGACTGGGCGAGGTGGCCCCACTGTCGGTATCGAAGGACTGGCAGGCCCTCATGTCGGTCATGCAGGACGCGGCGAAGGTCGACCCGAACGATCAGGAAGCCATGGAGAAGTTTGCAGCCGAGGCCTTGGTGGCCAATGCGGCGTCGCAGCGAGCACTGAAGTGGGTGCTCGACACCTGCGGGGTGGATCTCAGCGGATCTCGCCCCGCTTCACAATGACCTTGTCGACCAATCCGTATTCCTGGGCCTGCTCGGCGGTGAACCAGCGGTCGCGCTCGCTGTCGGCCTGAATCTGCTCGACCGGCTTGCCGGAGTGGAACGAGGTGAGCTGGGCCATCTTCAACTTGATGTGAGCCAACTGTTCGGCCTGAATGGCGATGTCTGTGGCCTGGCCACGCAGGCCTGCGAGAGGCTGGTGCATCATGATGCGGGCGTTGGGAAGCGTGTAACGCTTGCCCTTGGTGCCGGCCGTGAGAAGGAACTGTCCCATGGAAGCGGCGAGGCCCATGCACACCGTGGCAATGTCGCACGACACGAACTGCATGGTGTCGTAGATGGCCATGCCGGCCGTGATGGAGCCTCCGGGGCTGTTGATGTAGAGCCAGATGTCGGCGTTGGGGTCTTCGCCCTCGAGGTAGAGCAACTGGGCACAGATCTGATTGGCCATGTCGTCGTTGACGTCGGTACCGAGCATGATGACCCGGTTCTTCATGAGCCGTCCGAAAATGTCGAAACGGGGGTCTGTGGACCCGGATTCGAGAGCAACAGGAGTCATCGACGAGTTCATGTCGCCGAGGTTAGTGGCAATTGCCCGTCGAGCACCGACGGAAGGCAGAATGACCGCGTGAAGGTGCAGGTATCAGACTCTTTCGAACCGAGCACCGACGAACTGGTCACCAACAACACCGCCTTCGTGCAGCAGTTCGCGGACCACGGCCTGAGTCTCCACCCCCGCCGACACTTGGCCATCGTCACGTGCATGGACAGCCGCATGGACATCTTCCAGATGCTCGGCCTCGCCCATGGCGATGCACACATCATTCGCAACGCGGGTGGCGTGGTCACCGACGATGTCGTGCGGTCTCTCGTCCTTTCACAGCGCCTTCTCGGAACCCGGGAGATCATTCTCATTCACCACACCAACTGCGGTCTGGAGAATCTTGCCGAGAGCGACATCTTCGAAGAGATCGTCGACGAGAGCGGCATCAAGCCATGGTGGTCGCTCGAGTCGTTCAGCGATCCCTACGCCGACGTTCGCCAAAGCATCGGGCGTCTGCTGCATTCGCCCTTCATCAAGTACAAAGATCACATTCGCGGATTCGTGTACCAAGTGGAAACCGGTCACCTGGTCGAGGTCGACGCCGACCCACGGCACATCTGATTCAGCCGCGAAGAACGCCGCTGAAGATCACCAACACTCGACTCTCGGGCGCGAACACCTCGGGGTGTTCGCGCCGTCCGGTGATCACGCCCGCCAGGCCCGCGCTTCCGGTGGGGCTCACGTTTACTTCCGTGATGCGATGGGCCAGTTGGTGTGCGCCAACCACGTCGGCTTCGGGCGAAACGATGGGGAAACCACCCGTCTTCGTCATCGCATCGCAGATGCTGACCCAATCGTAGGTTTCGTCGTCGAGGATTCCGTCGGCCAGCGAGTGCGGCTCGGTCTCCCATGGCCACATGCACTGCGCCCAGCGACTTCCCGCGTGCAGGGTTCCGCCCGACTCTCCAGCCATCTTCCATGCGCGAGCCAGTGGTGCACAACCTTCGGTTTGCACGGCGACGAGTGCCGAGTCCGTGTGGCCCGACATCACGAGCGCATCGCCGATGCCACCCGCGAAGGCACCGCCACCCGCCTGAACAACGAACTGGTCGATGCGTGTGTTGCCGAGTTGGTGGAGCATCTCGAACCCGATGATCCGTCCGCCGTCGAGGCACCAGGCATTCTCCGGACCCTGCACACCGAACGGAATCGCTCCGGCCTCCACGTGTTCGCGAAACCGCAGTACACACGGGTCGCCCGGAGGATCTTCCTCGCGCCGTGGGCACGTCTCCACAATCGCACCGAGTGCGTGAAGTTGTGCGGACACCGCCGGATCGGCACCGCCGGGAACGAACACGCGAATGGGCCACTGCACGGCTGCGGCGAGCGTGGACGCCGCGATGGCCGCGTTGCCGCACGAAGCGATGGCTAGCTCCGGTCGTTCACCATGGAATCCGGCAACCCCTCGCTCCTCTGCGACCAGCAGATGCAACAGCTCCGTGAACAAGTGCCGCGCCTTGTGCGACCCCGCCACGTTGCCGGTCTCGTTCTTCAGCCACACACCACCCGTGGTGAATCCCAGGGCATCCGACAATGCCTCGTCTCTGGCGAGGGGCGTGAAGACGAAGCCCGTCCCGGCAACCTGAGCAACCCGTTGATCGACGCTCTCGATGAACTCGCGACGCTGCGCATCGCCGATACCCAAGGACTCTGCGAATGCATCCCAGACCAACAACTTGCGAAATGCGACGAAGGGGTTCGGCGAGTTGTCGGGAACGAAGTCGCCTCCACTCTCTTCGAACTGCGCAAGCAGTACGTGATGACGATCACCGCCACGCGCATTCGGACACCGCCATGACAGCGGTTGAGAGACCGGAACCACGGCACCACAGGCGGCGCAGCACAAACTGCGGGCAACCTGCTGGCGCATCGGACTACTGCGCTGCGACGCGAGCGTTGAACTCGCGGATCATCTCGTCCCACACTGGCATGTAGGCACGAATGTTTCGCCAGAAATCTTGCGATCGACGCGCCTCGAAGACTTCGAGTGGGGTTCCCTGCTGCTCTACCCAGGTGTAGTACCCGAGATTGAAGATGCGGTTTCTGTCGCGCTCGGTGCAGTCGATCATCGCATCGGTGCCCACGGCTCCCAGATGCTCGCCGTACACCTCGGCTGCATCGACCTGAGTGAAGTTGTTCTTGAAGCGACGGGCAAGCGTCTTCTCGCGTTCGCTGGGGTACAACGCCGCGCCGTCGGTGGCAATGGTGATGAGCGCATCGTCGGGGCCGTAGTTCAACATTTTTGCCGTCTTGATTGCGGCAATGACGTTGCAGATGGCCGAGAAGCCGAAATGCTCCAGAGCATCGATGAGCTCCGCGCTGAGACCGAGACGCGATGCCATGTAGGCACGGCCTTCGGGAGTGTTGAACAGAACGTCGAGCTCGTCGGTGGCCCTGTCGGACACCGCAACGACGACATCGGTGTTCATCACGTTGTGGATGAGCGGAATGTGCTTGTCGCCGATGCCCTGGATGTTGTGCTCACCGAATCCGTTCTCCAGCATCGTGGGACACTCGAGCGCCTCGACGGCCACGATCTTGGTGCCGAAGAGATCCTTCAACTTGTCGCCCGCGGCGATGGTTCCTGCGCTGCCGGTGGCCGACGTGAAGGCGGCCAGACGCAGACGCGGGTTGCCCGAGTTGGCCGAGACGTGCTCGAACACATGGGCAAGCGCACTGCCGGTGACGGCGTAGTGACCCACGTGGTTGCCGAACTCGCAGAACTGATTGAGGATGAAGTTTGTGGGGTCCTTCTCCATCTCGTTGCAGGCGTCGTAGATCTCTTTCACGTTGCTCTCGGTGCCCGGCGTGCGCACGATGTCGGATGGGTCGCCCACCCATTGATCCAGCCAATCGAAACGCTCTTTCGACATGCCGGCGGGCAACACGGCAACGCCGCGGCTGCCCATGATGCGGCTGATGGCAACACCACCTCGGGCGTAGTTGCCGGTGGAGGGCCACACCGCACGATGGCGAGTGGGGTCGAACTCACCGGAAATCACACGTGGCGCGAAACACGAGTAGGCGGCCAACACTTTGTGCGCGGTGATCATGGGGAAACGATCACCGAACATCACGATGATGGGACTGTCGATGCCGGTGAGTGCCTTCGGCAACACCACGTGGTCGGGTACTTCGACTCGATCGCCGGCCATGTTGTTGTACCAATGGACACGGAAGAGGTTGCGGGCATCGGGGGCGTTCTTGTCGACGCCCTTCACAATGTCTGCCGGGATTGTGGCCGGATTCGCCAACTGCTCGAAAGTGGGAAGAACGATCTTCTGCTCGGCGAAACGCTTCACGCTGTTGGCCAAGGCAGCCTGGTCGACCACGGTGTCGGCAAGGCCCAACTTGGCGGTCAGGGACTCTTTCGAGAGTCCCGAGACCGAATGGTGAGAGGCAACGGTTGAGGAAGTCACCTTTACAGTTTGTCAAATGCGCTGGCGGTTGTGGCCCACCGACTCACAGAACCTGCCAAGTTTCTTCGTTTTCGTACGGCTTTTCCCCACGGAATGACCGCCGATCGGTTCCAGACCAATAAATTGCACGAGTCCGCCGACGTAGCCCAATGGCAGAGGCACGGCGCTTAGGACGCCGCAAGTGAGAGTTCGAGTCTCTCCGTCGGCACGTGTACATCGACGACCTTCCCACCCCGGCCCTGATTGTCGAGGCCAACGCCCTGGAGCACAATCTCGGCCTGATGGCCCACCATTACCCCGGGAACCGATTGCGGCCCCACGTCAAGGCTCACAAGTGCAGTGCACTCGCCAAGGTTCAGCAACGCTTCGGCCACACCGGCTTCACCTGTGCCACACCGCGAGAAATTGCCGGGCTCGTCAAAGCCGGCGTCGAGGCCGACTTCCTGCTTGCCAACGAATCAGTCGACTCGGGCCGCCTTGGTGCCATTGCATCTGCCAATCCCACGGTGGCGGTGGACAGCGATGCCACCATCCACGCCGCCTTCCGGGCCGGCATCCACAACGTGCTGAT
>JBILKS010000295.1:0-2545 GCA_044376595.1 Ilumatobacteraceae bacterium
GTTCAACAAACCGACCTGAATACGCTCGGAAAGATCGGGCAACTCGTTGATGGCAAAAATGCCGCGGTTGGTGCGCGGAACGAGGCCGTAATGCAGCGTGAGTTCATCGGAGAGATAACGACCTTCGGCCACCTTGATGGGGTCGACTTCGCCGATGAGGTCGGCAATCGACGTATCGGGCGTGGCCAACTTTTCGCCGAAGCGCTCGGATCGATGCACCCACGAGACGGGAGCGTCGTCTCCCATGTTGGCCACAAGATCGCGCGCGTGACGCGAGACAGGGGCGTACGGGTCGTCGTTGATTTCGCTGCCGGCGATGATCGGCATCCATTCGTCGAGCAGACCCGTGAGTGAACGAATCATGCGGGTCTTGGCCTGGCCCCGCTCGCCGAGAAAGACGATGTCGTGGCCGGCGAGGAGAGCGTTCTCCAACTGCGGCATCACCGTGTGCTCGTACCCCATGACACCTTCGAACAGGGGTTCACCCGCCTGGATCTTGGCGATGGCGTTGCGGCGCAGTTCTTCCTTGACCGGCTGGGATGTCCATCCCGAGGCACGCAGTGCGGCGACTGTGGCGGGAAGGTGTGAGGGTGGGACGACGTGCTCGGTCATGGCCCGACGATACCCTCACAGCCGATGGGCTGGTCAGCGGAGCACGATGTCACGCTGACGGGTCGCCAACGGCAGTGGCGGGCTGCGCCGGCCAGCGAGGCACTGCGCCGCGATGCCATGGGTTTCGACTTCGACGACAGCACGTGGCAGGACATTGCAACGCCGGGGCATTGGCGCAATGCGCCCGGGCTTGCCGACTCCGACGGCCCGATTCTCTACCGTCACCATTTCACCACCACACCACCCACAGCCGATGGCACGCGACAGTTCGTCGTACTCGACGGCGTTTTCTACCAAGCCGACGTCTGGCTGGATGGCGCCTATCTGGGTGACCCCGAGGGTTACTTTTTTCCGCATTCCTTCGACGTGACACCACTGCTGGGGATGGGCGACCAACATGTGCTTGCCGTCGAAGTCTCGTGTGCACCCCAGCGGGACAAGCGCACCAAGCGCAACCTCACGGGCGTTTTCCAACACTGGGATGCGATGGACGACACCTGGAATCCCGGTGGCCTGTGGCGCGACGTACGCATCGAGCACACCGGTCCGGTGCGGATCGAGACGTTCACCGTCGTGTGCCGCGATGCCAACGAGTCCCGCGCCCATGTTCTGTTGAACACGCAACTGGACACCGCCCAATCCCGCACGGTGAGCCTGAAGACCCGAGTCGACGGCACCGTGTTGCACGAGCGCCAACAGAGCCTCGCACGTGGCCTGAACGACGTGGTGTGGTCGTTCGACATTCCGCGGCCGCGACTCTGGTGGCCCTACGAACTTGGCGAACAAGCTCTCACCGACATCTCCTGTGAGGTGTGGGTCGACGGCATTCTCAGCCACAGCGTGACCCGTCGCACGGGACTCCGTGAGGTGGCACTGGGTGAGTGGACGTTCTCGGTCAACGGCGAGCGCTTGTTCGTGAAGGGCACCAATCATGCCCCCACTCGCCAATCCCTGGCCGACGCCACCACCGAAGAGTTGCGCCGTGACGTGGAGTTGGCCCGCGACCTCGGCCTCAACATGATGCGTGTACACGCCCACGTGACGCGACCCGAGTTCTACGAAGCTGCCGATGCCCTTGGCATGTTGGTCTGGCAGGACATGCCCCTGCAGTGGGGCTACGCGCGATCGGTACGCCGCCAAGCCGTACGCCAGGCACATGCGTTGGTGCGACACCTGGGCCACCATCCGTCGATTGCAGTGTGGTGCGGCCACAACGAACCGCTGGCGCTGCGCATCGACCACGCAACCACCACGAACATCCCCAAAGTGGCCGCCGCCTACCTGGCGGGCCAACAACTGCCCACATGGAACAAGACCATCCTCGATCGCTGGATCAAGACCACGCTGGAAAAGGCCGACGATTCACGTCCCGTGATTGCTCACAGCGGCGTGCTTCCCCACCTGCCGCAGATCGAAGGCACGGATTCACATCTCTACTTCGGCTGGTACCACGGCCACGAGCGCGACCTTCCCGATTTCGCACGACGCATTCCCCGCATGGTGCGCTTCGTCAGCGAGTTCGGTGCGCAGTCGGTTCCCGATCACCTTCCCGATTTCGACACGTCCCAATGGCCGAACCTCGACTGGGAAACGGTGGCGGCGCGCTTCGGTCTGCAAAAGGCCATGTTCGACAAACACGTACCCGTCGACGCCTTCGACACCTTCGAAGAGTGGCGGGATGCCACCCAGACATACCAAGCCCAACTCCTGTTCCATCACATCCGCGAACTGCGCCGACTCAAGTACTCACCCACGGGTGGCTTCATGTTCTTTTCGTTCGCCGACCCTGCACCCCGCATCAGTTGGAGCGTGCTCGACCACCACCGCACGCCGAAGCTGGCCTGGCACGCGGTGAAAGAAGCCTGCGCACCGGTCATCGTGGTGGTGGACCGGATTCCCGACAATGCACAGGCAGGCGACACACTGTCGCTCG
>JBILKS010000063.1:0-6606 GCA_044376595.1 Ilumatobacteraceae bacterium
CGCCCGACTACGTCGCGTGTATTCCGATGTCACCACACGTCAGCGTGTGGCCTGCAAGTAGATCCAGATGAGTGAACTGTTCGCCGAAGCCGACCGCGGGATCTTCGCCCGGCAGGTCGACGAATGGTTGGCCACCTACAAGGCAAACAACTCAATGGTCGCCGCAGTGGAACGCGACGAGAGCGACGGCACGCGATGGTATGTGCGCATGATGGGCGAGGAAAAGGAGTTCACCACGGTGTGGTTGTCTCTCGGCCAGCGCACACTCCAGTACGAGACCTACTTCATGCCCGCCCCGGAAGAGAACGCCGAGCAACTGTACGAACAGTTGTTGCGCCGCAACGATCGCATCATTGGTGCACACTTTTCCGTCGGTGGCGAAGACGCGGTGTTCCTGCGTGGTGAGTTGCCGCTGCACGCGCTCACCGAACCGGAACTCGATCGCATTCTCGGCACGTTGTATGCCACGGTCGAGCGTCATTTCCCGGTGCTCATTCGTCTCGGTTTTGCTTCGCGGTTTGCCGAAGAGAACAGCTGACAACACGAGGCGAGTAGCCTCGAAGTCGTGACCACTGAATCGCTCACCATCGTCGGCGGCGGCAACATGGGGGCGGCTCTTGCCCATGGCGTCATCGGTTCCGGAACAGCTCCCTCGGCGCTGACGATCGTGGAAACGTCTGCCCCGCGGCGATCGGCGTTGGCAGAGATGTTCCCCGGAACGCAGATCGTGGCGGAACTTGAGGCCTGCACCCACGTCGTGGTGGCGGTCAAGCCGCAAGATGTGGCGGCGGCGGTGACCGATGCGGCACGAAAAGGGGCAACCACCGTTGTGTCCATTGCCGCGGGGGTCTCCCTCGCGGCTTTGTCAGCCGCGGCCGGTCCACGGGTGAGCGTGGTGCGGGCCATGCCGAACACTCCCTCGCTGGTCGGACAGGGTGCCGCTGCCTACGCACTCGGACCCGGGTGCACAGTCGAGACGGCACAGTTCGCCCAGCAGGTGCTCGGTGGCGTGGGTCTGGCGGTGGAAGTTGACGAACGACAGATCGATGCAATCACCGGTCTCACCGGTTCCGGCCCGGCCTACCTCTTCTATGTCGCCGAGGCCTTGGTGCAAGCGGGTGTGGGCGAAGGCCTGGACCCCGAGGTTGTCGACCGTCTCGTGCGGCAGCTGTTCCTTGGTGCCGGCACTCTTCTTGCGCAGAGCCCCGAGACGCCGGGACGACTCCGAGAGATGGTGACATCTCCCGGTGGTACTACCGCCGCAGGCCTTGCGGTGCTGGGAAGCCGCGAAGTCGCCGACGCATTTGTTGCGGCAGTGCGTGCGGCAACCGCGCGAAGCGTGGAACTCGGCAGCAAATAAGTGCTAAATCGTCGGCCTGAGCCTGCGAAAAAATCCTGCCAAAAGATGCTGTGACGCTTTTCTCACGACCCTTCCTGTGTCTATCGTACGGGTCAGATCACCGGGCGGTTCGCTTCCCGGGAGTCGCGCCCGCAAGGGCTGCGCCGTTGGGGTCGGTGTCATCGGGGGGTTGACACCGACCCCTTCGTTTTTCTCCGTTTCCTTTTTGCCCGAGTGTCAGACACACTCATGAAGAGATGAACGCACGCGCCGACTACACACATGTGTCACTGCTCACCGACTACGGCTTGCTCGACGAGTTCGTCGGCGTGATGAAGTCGGTGATCGCCGACATGGCACCGCACGTGCGCGTGACCGACATTGGTCACAACGTCCCGCAGTTCAACGTGCGTGCTGGATCGTTGATGTTGGCGCGTGCCGTGCAGTACGTGCCACGGGGAGTGATCGTTGGTGTCGTCGATCCGGGGGTGGGCACGCAACGCAAGGCCATCGCACTCGAAGTGGCGAACGGCGAAGGTGTGCTCGTCGGCCCTGACAATGGTTTGTTGGTGCCTGCCGCCGCAATGGTGGGTGGTGTCGAACGCGCGGTGTTGTTGAACAACACCGACCTGCATCTCCCCGCTCCGGGAGCCACGTTCGCAGGTCGCGACATCTTTGCTCCGGTCGCGGCACATTTGTGCAATGGCGTGCGCTTCGACGATCTCGGCGATGTGGTCGAGCCAGAGACATTGATGCCCGGTCTCGTCACGCTTCCACAGATCGGGGAGACGGAGATCATCACCGAGGTCACGTGGGTCGATGTCTACGGCAACTGTCAACTGAATGTGGGGCCGGGTGATCTGCAGACACTCGCCGCAATGCGTTCCGTGGGCAGCGGCGGTGGCGCGACAATCGGACGCACCATGAGTGTCGTTGTCGATGGATCGCAACGATCCGCGGTCGTCGTCGGGTCTTTTGATGACATCGCCGAGGGGGCGCTCGGTCTCGTCGTCGATTCATACGGGATGTTGGCGTTGGCCAAGCGTCAGGACTCGGCGGCGCGAGACGCGGGCCTGGGCGCCGGAGACCAGGTGGTGTTGCGTGTCGACGAGTCGGGCGGCGGCCAGGTGAGCCCCGTCACGCTCGGCAAGAAGCACTGAAATCGGGCTTTTCGAGAGGCCGAGCACGGTCCTGGTGGTTTGTGTAGGTTGGCCCCCGTGAGACCAGCCACCACATTGACCGTCGCGCTTCTGATCGGGGTCATTCTCGTTGCCGGCATCGTTCAGTTGTTGATGCTCTAGTCCGTTTTCGCCGAACGCACGCGAAGCACATTTGGTTTCACCGAACGCACGAAAAGAAAGACAGCAGGCCCGGGGGGGACATGACAGCAACGAATCTTGCGGACTTGCCGCTCTCTCACGATCCCGATCACGTTGCCCTCGTCAGTCGCGGGAGGGAAACGACCTATGCGGAGCTCGTGCGTCAGATTCGGGCATTTCGTGGGGGCCTCGTCGGGCTGGGCGTGCAGGCCGGAGATCGTGTCGCATTGCTGGCCGGCAACAGTCGCCATTTTGTCGTCGCGTACTACGCCACCCTTGGTCTTGGTGCAGTTGCGGTGCCATTGAATCCTCTCGCGCCGGCGGCAGAACTTCAGCGTGAGTTGAACGAAGTAGGTGCCTGTGCAGTGGTGGTGGGACCGTCAGCACAGTCCGCATGGTCGGCCGTGGCGCGCGAGTCGATTCCCTCCGTGCAGCACGTGATCGACTCCGAGCAATTCGATGCAATGCTGACAAGCGCACAACCGGTGCTCGAAGCAGTGATCAACGAAAACGATCTGGCCGTCCTCATCTTCACCAGTGGTACTGCGGGTGCACCCAAGGCGGCGATGCTGTCGCACGGAAATCTTCTCGCCAATATCAACCAAGTACAGGCAGCAACGCCTCTGGCGCCCTCGGACATTGCATTCGGCGTTCTTCCTCTCTTTCATATCTTCGGCCTCAATGTGGTGCTGGGTTGCGCAATGGCGTGTGGGGCGACAGTGGTGTTGATTGAGCGTTTCGATCCGCAGAGCGCACTCGAGACGATTCGTGATCGAAAGATCACCGTGATGGCCGGAGCGCCGGCGATGTGGGCGGCAATGGCACACATGCCGGGTGTCGATCACACCTCGATGTCGTCACTGCGATTGTCGATCACCGGTGCCGCAAAAATGCCCGAGGACGTTGCCGAGGCCCTGGAGGCCCGTTGCGGTGTGCAACTCGCCGAGGGTTACGGGCTCACCGAAGCATCACCCGTGGTGACGTCAGCTGTGTTCCACGAGGGACACGTGATCACGCCGCGCGGCTCCATTGGTGAGGTCCTGAACGGTGTGGAGTTGAGGCTTGTCGACGAAGACGGCGACGACGCGGAACTCGGTGACCCGGGTGAGATTTGGGTGCGTGGCCCGAACGTCTTCGGGGGATACTGGCGCGATCCGGAAGCCACCGCACGGGTGCTCGCCGACGACGGTTGGCTGCGCACGGGAGACATCGCCGTGGCCGACGACGACGGCAATCTCTTCATCGTCGACCGCGCAAAGGATCTGATCATCGTCTCGGGTTTCAACGTGTATCCCGCCGAAGTTGAGGCGATTCTCGCGGATCATCCCGGCGTGGCTCGCTGCGCGGTCGTGGGTGTGGCGCATCCACACACGGGCGAAGCCGTGAAGGCTTTCGTGGTGCCGGCAGGTGCCGTGCCCGTCGACGAAGACAGCATCATCGACTTCGCGCACCGTTTTCTGTCGCGATACAAGTGCCCGTCGAAAGTGCAGTTCGTCGACGAACTTCCGGTCAACGTGACGGGGAAAGTAATGCGGCGAGCGTTGCATTGACGCTGCGTTTCGGCGTTACCGCATTCGACGCCACGATGAATCCGGAGAAGAGCACGATGATGCCGGCCACCAAGGTGACAGCAAACGCAGTGTCCTTCCCCAGACGTCCGGCAAGGGTGCCACTGGCCGAAAGAACGATGGCCCCAACCGCGATGAGGACGTTGCCCAGCGCCAAGAGGCGCGGTTGTAACGCCACCCGTCGGGCGCTGTTGGTGAGGGCCGGTACCCGACCGCGAGCAACGCGCAGAGCCGACCACAGGGCACCCACGATGATGATCAGCGCGGGAAGTCCCGAACCGACTGCCGCCAAGACTCGCGGCAAGGGCCCGAAAAGTTCCTTGGCTGTGGGGAAACTGTCGGGGTCGACTGCCGCCTTCATTGGTGCCACCAGAACCACGCCGGTGGCGAATCCCGAAAGAATCACGAGCCACCAGCGCACGGCATGACCGATGCGCTGGCCGAAGAGCAAGTAGATCGTCCCGAGAGCCAGCCAGGGAACGTTCAGAACGGCCCCAGCCAGGAAGAACATGCGAAAACTGGCCGCGCTCCAGCCGCGACTCTCGGCCCACCACAACGACAGAGCCCCGACGACGAAGAGCGCCATCGCCACTGTCCAGGCCAGATCTTGGGGAGAACGCCGACGCAGCCAGCGATCGAGGGTGAGGAGACAAAAGGCACTCGCCACCAATGTCGCCGCGGTGGCGAGGGGCGCTGGATCCATGGCCTGACACTACGGCTCGCACGGGGTGCAGAGAAAGCACGAGCGATGTGCCCGAGGACTTCGTGAAAACCTGCACGAGCGTTTATTGTCGTTCTCGTGCCGGACCCCTCCCGCCGCCGGATTCCTGAAGCCGCCTTGGCGCGCTTGCCCCTCTATTTGCGCATCCTCGGTGAGGTCGCCGACGAGGGAACGTTGCAGGTGTCGAGTGATCAGTTGGCCGAACTCGGCGGGGTCAATGCAGCCAAGGTGCGCAAGGACCTGTCGTATCTGGGGAGTTACGGAACCCGTGGCGTGGGCTACGAAGTCTCGTTCCTGACCTATCAGATTCAGCGCGAACTGGGCCTGAACCACGACTGGCCGGTGGTCATCGTGGGTGCGGGCAACCTCGGCCAGGCCCTTGCCAACTACGGGGGTTTCACGGAGCGGGGCTTTTCCGTGGCCGGCGTCTTCGACACCGATCCCACCAAGGTTGGCGGCGTTGTCGGAGGTGTGCGGGTACGTCATCTCGACGAACTCACCCAGGTGGTGCAGGCCCGAAATGTCAGTATCGGCGTATTGGCCACCCCGGCTGGTGCGGCACAAGAGGCGGCAAATCGTCTTGTGCGGGCGGGAGTGGGGTCAATCCTCAACTTTGCGCCGTGTGTGTTGTCGGTGCCACGTGGCGTGTCGGTGCGCAAGGTGGATCTCGCGGGCGAACTGCAGATTCTCAGTTATTACGAGCAACAGAGGGCCCTGGCCTCTGGCGGAGGTCACACCACGGGCGCGCCCGCTCGCGGTGTGAGCGCATAACCTCTCATGGAAGTGGCTGAGACAACCGTGACCGGCGTTTCCCCGGTGGCAGCAGGACGGATGCGTCCGTGTCGGTAGTCGTCATTGGTATCAACCACCGCACCAGCCCCTTGGCGGTGCTTGAGCGGGTGGCCGTGAACCGCGAGGCCATGCCGAAAGCTCTCGATGCCCTGGTGTCCAAGGACAACATTCGCGAGGCGGTGGTTCTTTCCACCTGCAACCGTACGGAGGTCTACGCGGTCACCGAAAGGTTCCACGCGGCCTACGCAGACATCGCCGAGTTCTTCTGTGAGTTGGGTGGTCTCGTCGCCGACGAGTTGAACCAACACCTCTACAGCCAGCACGACGATGCCGCGGTACGGCACTTGTTCGAGGTGTCGTGCGGTCTGGATTCCGCCGTGATCGGCGAAAACGAGATTCTGGGCCAGGTGCGCGATGCATGGAGCTCGGCACAAGCCGTCGGCGCCTCTCGCAGCACACTGAATCTCTTGTTCCGCCACGCTCTCGAGACGGGCAAGCGAGCCCGCACCGAGACCGGCATCTCGCGGTCGACCACGTCGATCTCTTTCGCCGCGGTTGAAATGTCGCGTCAGTTCCTCGGAACACTGGCGCATCGCAAGGTCCTCATCATCGGTGCGGGCGAAATGGGAGAGGGCGTTGCCAAAGCGTTGGCCGCCAACCCCACCACTCAGGTCACCGTCGTGAATCGCACGATTTCCCGAAGCCGTGAACTCGCCGAGCGTCTCGGAGCTGCGACTCGTCCTCTCGAAGAACTGCACGAAGCGGTGCTGGACACCGATGTCGTGGTGACGTGCATCGGGGCTGGAACTTTCGTGCTCGATGTCGAGGAGATGGAAAGCCTGATGGATCGTCGGGCGGGCCGCTCGA
>JBILKS010000027.1:0-8438 GCA_044376595.1 Ilumatobacteraceae bacterium
GCTGGAGACCACCATCATCGAGCGCAACTCCTTGCGCGCGTCGTCGGCCGAGAACGGCACGAACGGACGCAACATCGAGAACCGCGGCTCAGCCTTGGGATTTTTCGGGTCGTGGAAAATTGTGTAGTACGGCTCGAAGCGCTCGACGTTTGCTTCCTGCACATCGACCGTGTTCACGTTGGCATCCGCCAACGGCGACAGACCACCCGACACCGTGTTGGTCTGCTCGGGCTCCAACGGAGGTGCCTGCGCAACGCTCCATGCACCGTCACGATTGAAGAACAGGTTCGGGTCGTCGAAGTGGTACTTGGCGTACATGTTGGTCTGAACGCGGAACAAGTCTTCCGGATAGCGGAAGTGAGCCCGCAACGACTCGGGGGCTTCACTGCCATCCACGAACAGATCGGGGAAGGCCTCGCGCCACACCTTGATGATCGGGTCATTGTCGTCGATCACATAGAGAGTGATCTTCCCCGTGTAGGCGTTGACCACCGCTTTCACGCTGTTGCGTGCGTAGTTGAACGAGTGGCTCAGTCCGCCGCCGGCAGTGAGCTGATCGGTGTTGGCGCGCTGTGCGTACGGGTAGCGACTGGTCGAGGTGAAGGCATCGATCACCCAGTCGACTTGACCGTCGCGCACCACCGGGTAGGGATCGGCGTCGTAGGTGAGGAACGGAGCAATCTTCGACACGCGCTCTCGCACGTCACGAACGAGCAGGATCTGCGAGTCGCTGTCGATGAGGCGCGAACCAAAGAGGTTGTACTCGCCGAAATTCACGGCCATGGCCACACGCTTGAGCGTGGAGTCGAGCTTGATGCCGTTCTTGCCCTTGTAGGCGGCTTGGTCGGACTGCGGACAGATCTTCTCGGGCTCACCTGCACCGTTGGTGACGGCGTAACTCAGCGGCCCGGTACCGAAGAACAACTCGGGTTGTTTCACACCGAGGTCGAGGTACAGCGGTCGTCCATCGTCAGTGACGGTGCTGGCCGGCGCGGCGACCACGCCACAACCGTGTGTGTAGATGAGATGGCGCGACACCCAGGTGCGGTTGGGCAAACCGGCGGTGTTCAACTCACGTGTGGCCAACATGACCTGTTGCTTGCGCCCGTCGATGGAGTATCGATCCACGTCGAGGTCGCGAATCGCGAAGAACGACGAGAGGCCCTGGTCGAGAGCAAAGCGATCGCGCATCTGGGTGGGCTCGAGCTGACGTACATCACGCAAAGCCGAACTGCTGGCTTCGACGTCGGCCGTGGAGATCTTTCCGGCAGGGAACTCGATCTTCTCGATGTTGTCGAGTCCGAGTGCGCGCTTGGTGGCGGTGAGGTTGTCGTCGATGTACGGCAGTTCACGCGTGCTCACGTTGGGCTGCACCACGAAACGCTGGATGATTGCCGGGTAGATGGTGCCGGCCACAACGGTGACCACTGCCCACAGACCAACGGCCAGAACCGGCAAGCGCCAGCCGCGCTGGCGAATGTTCCACAGGAACAATGCCGCAACGGCAACCGACACGAGGATCATCAGGTTGAGTGCGGGCAGTTGCGCCTTCACATCGGTGTACGTGGCGCCCTGTACTGCTCCGCGCGTCGAGCGCGTGAGGTCGAAGCGTTGGAGCCAATAGTCGACTGCACGCACCAGGGCCAGACCGGCAAGAAGCACCGAAATGTGAACCTTCGCCTGGGGGGTGACACGTTGCTCTGACGCCTGCATCCGAATTCCACCGTTGACGTAGTGAACAAGCGCGGTGACAACGGCAACCAGCAGCAGCGCACCGAATGCCCACGCAACGACGAACTCTGCAAAGGGCAGACGGAAAACGTAAAAGCCGACGTCGTATTTGAACAAGGGATCTTTTTCACCAAAGGACTGATGGTTGCGGAACATCAGCCAGTTCTCCCATTGGGCAGCTGCCGGCAATCCGACCAGTGCTCCGAGAATCACAGCAATGAAGGTGCGCGTGAGGCGACGACGCTTGCGGAAGGCCGCACGAAGTTGCTCGAGGGCACGCTGCTCTTGGGAGTCGGGCACGACAACGGGAGCCAAACGATCTGCGATCGACATGTTGATCCACAGCAACACCGCAAAAACGGCGCTGAAGATGCCCACCAGAGTCGCCTTGGAACGAATGACTCCCCAGAACACGTCGGTGCGATCGACGGATTGATGCCACAGGACATTCACGTAGAACGACGACAAACTGCGCGCCGACAGGATGAGCAGCAAGAGCACTGCAACGGCGACGATGATGACAATGCGCCCTCGACCGGGCTTTCTCATCGTGATTCGGGATGTACGGGGAGGATTGCCGGGCAGATCAGAGGGGTTGCGCACGCATCGAAGGCTACTTCGGTGCCGGCGTCAGCAAGCACCGACAGCCTGCATGAGCCAGCGGATGTGCGTGACCCGTGGGGAAATCGTCACCCCGATCAATTGCACCCGCCAACGAGTTGTCTTCGGCATCGGCACATGCCGGACCATCGGGATCAACCATCCAACAGACCTTGGTTCCGGGCTGAAGAGTGACAAACATCCCTCGGCTGTAGGACAGACACGCGATGTCGTCGATGTTCTCGTCGATGGTGGTGGTCTTCCACTGGCGATAAACGCCTCGAATCGCTTTCGAAGCTTCGCTGCGATCGTTGTGCTTGGCCAGCGCTTCGGCCAGCTTCTCGCGCATCGGAGCCACCAGCTGAACGTCGATCAACTCGGTGATCAGCGGCAGGATGTCGGCGTTCTTGCACTTGGTTGATGCACCGGCTGCGGCTGCGGCCATGATGTCGGCCGAGATGGCGTCGGCATATTTGGCAACGTGAGTTGCGGCCTCGCCGTACATGGTGTCGAGCGTCATCACCGCCTTCTTGCCACGGAGATACTCGAGGGCTTCGTTTTCCTCGTCGGCAAGGACTCGCTTCAACTTGCGCGCCATGGAGATGACCAGCGGCGCAAGAGCTTCGGCTCGCCGTGCAAATGCAGCGTCGTCACGCACGGGTGTCACGGCGACGGGGGTCTTCGGGGATGACTTGGACGGCGACTCTTCACCGGCGGCATCTTTCTTTCGTGACGTCACAACCGTCTCGCCACTGGTGGTGGCCTGTGCCACCTTGGTCACGGTTGACTCACGCAAACGGGCGAAGATGTCGCCCACTGAATCCCGCGGAGCAGTTGCCGGCTCGTCGGCAAGCACTTCTGTCTCGGGCTTGTCAACACTGGGGTGCTCGGGGTTCACCACCACTGTTTCGTGGCGCGAGCGATCCTTGCCGAAGAGCGACACGACGTTCGACGGCTGCTCGGCCACCGGCTCGGAAACTGGCTCTTCGGCAACCACTTCCTCAGATACTTCTTCGGACACTTCTTCAGGCGCGGCAACTTCTTCAACTGTTGAATCGACACTGTCTTCGGCGATTGCTTCCTCGATGACTTCATCAACGATCTGCACCGGGGCTTCGACTTCGATCACTTCTTCAACGATGGTGAGCATTGACACTGTGTCGATCTCGACGGCATCTTCTGCTTCAACTGCAACACGAACCACTTCGTCTTCGGGTTCTTGCTCGCGGTCGAACATGCGAACAACAGGAGCCGGGCCCGTCATGGCCGAGGGGTCGAGTGTCACCGGCTCGACGGGGCCCGTGGTCGGCGCCAGATTCACGTATTCGCGGGGCAGATCCTCGTCAACGGAGACCAGACCAACCATGACGTCGTCGGTGGCCAGACGGGCGCGCTCGAAGGCATTCAGCAGACGATCGCGATTGTGAATCAACTGCTCGATCTGGGCACGGGCCAGTTCACGACGACGGGCAAGCTCGGCAAGAACTTTTTCGCGGTATTCGCGGGCCTCATTGACCATTTCGCGACCCTGCTGCTTGGCCATTTCGACTTCGGCCTCGGCATCAGCGGCGGCATCTTCGCGCCGACGTACCGACTCGAGCTCGGCTTCTTCGCGCAGGCGCATGGCGTCGGCGCTGGCCTCTTTCACCAAACGCGTAGCGGACTCTTCGGCACGGAGGCGGATCTGGGCGCTGGCCTCGCGGGCCGTGGCCAAGACACGGGCTGCTTCTTCTCCCAGAAGCGCCGTGACCATCTCTTCGTCGAGCATTCCCGGGGCAGACATTCCACGGGTCTGCATGGCCTTCAGTTCGCTTTCAAGAAACCGCTCGCGCTCTTGGAGGCGGGCTAGCTCGGCCGACACCATCCGCAGGAAATCGCGGACCTCGGTCTGGTCGTAGCCACGTCGGGCCGTGGTGAAGACCGCCGCGCTGACAGCTGCAGGCGACGAAGGGTCGGGACGTGAAAAAGAAATCGCCATTTGAGAAATGGTACGACACGACACCCTTCAGATGGTGGCAATCTCGGCTCGTACGTCACTTCGGCAGTTCGCCACCGCCGTACTTGGTGAGAGCCTCGAGCGCTTCGGAGAGATTCGCCACCGGCACGATCGACAGATCGTTGCCCGCGATCCTCTTCGCCTCGGCAATCTCATCGGGCGTTTGGCTGGCGGGAATCAAGAAGACGTCGGCCCCTCGGTTTGCCGCAGCCACAACCTTCTGTCGCAGTGCCCCGATGGCACCCACTGTTTCATCCTCGGCAATGGTTCCCGTCGAGGCCACCTTCACATTCCCCATCAGGTCGCCGGGAGTCAGTTCGTCGAGTAGAGCCAAGGTGAATGCAAGGCCGGCAGACGGGCCACCGATGGTGTCGGTGTTGATAGAGATCTCGAAGGGCACTTTCACGGTCCGGGTGTCGGCCGGAACGAATCCGATGATTGCCCTCGCCGACTCGTCGGGGCTGGCGATGAGTCGGATCTTCACTGTTCGTTTCGTGTCATTCGGATCCGAATCAAGGGTGTAGGCCACAACTTCGAGAACTTCCCCAACCTTGCGATTCGTCATCACCGGAATCAGCTGTTCGATCGTGGGTGTGGGTGTCCCGTCCACCGAGACGATGACGTCGCCCGGATTCAGAAGTTTGCATGCGGTGTTCCCTGTCGGCTCCGCGTTATCCACTGTCGGCTCCGCCGTGTTCTCTGTCGGCTCCGCCGTGTTCTCAGTCGGCTCTGCCGTGCAAATAGTCTGCTCCACCACGACAAGGCCGAAGTCGAGACGTGCGTCGAATCCCAGACGCTTGAATGCCACATACTCGGCGATCTGCTTGGCGCCCACCATGGCCTGGTAGCCGAGCGTGCGTTGTTCTGTGGCGTTGCTGGTACCGAAGCGTTGTTCCTTCGTCTGCACGTCGACATCGGTGTCCACCCACCCGATGAAACTTTCGAGCGCAGAGAGCTGCGAGCCATAGGCGGTGACGAAGTTGACGCTGTTCCGGGCGGGATAGCGGGTGAACTTCTCCCCGGATTCTCCGAAACTGAGACGTGGCCCCACTGCACTCACCGTGCCGGGTGCGGTTTCCCAACGTTGAATCCGCACCACTCCTGCAACGATCACTGCGGCCAACAACAACCACGACAGCGTGAGCAGCGGAAGTGCCCACCACAACTGTCTCCCCGATGACGGCGGCGGCGGAACCGAAGGTACGCTGGCAAAAGGATCGTCCGAAGCAGACGACTCGACGGAATGGGAAGGATCCATGGACATGTCGAACACGATTGTTGCACTGTCCACCGGTGAAGTCACCTTGCGGGCCGTGTTCGTGTGCCTCTTCGCTTTCACGGCCATTCTCGTTCTCTCGCGGAGGCCCGACTTCGATCGCTTCCTTCGTCGCCAATCCCCTCGTGTGCAGCCCATTTACGTCCGCGTCGATCAACGACCCGGACGCGCGTACCAACCTCCGCTCGGAACGCGTCGTGGCATATCGGCAGCCGCGTTGTTGCTTGTTGCTCTTGGTGTCGGTGTTGTCGGCGCCTTTGCCGTGGCGCTCATACTCGGAACCCTCGTCACATCGGTGACCGATCTCCTGCGGTGAAACCTGACGCTGTGAACAATCCGGCGCTCGAGCCCGACCACCTCATGCTTGCTGCGCATCGCGGCAATGTCGAACTCCTGCGTGGAGCCCTCGTCGATCCCCAACCGCACATTCGCGCCTTGGCCATCAGCGGTCTCAGCAAGTTGGGTGCGCTGTCTGACAGTGAAGCAACAGCTGCCGCCCAGGACCCCGATCGACTCGTGCGTCACCGTGTTGCTCAACTGGGCGCCACCGACCAACGCATCGATCTGCTGACGTTGTTGGGCGACCCCGACTTCGCCGTGGCAGAAACCGCAGCATGGGCTTTGGGTGAGCGCCACGAGTCGCGCGATGCAGACCAACCGGACGGTTCGATACTCGATGCACTGGTACTCGCTGCACTCATCGAATCGGCAGAGACTCATCCCCACCAGTTGGTGCGTGAATCGTGCATTGCGGCGCTGGGTGCAATCGGAGATCCGCGCGGCTTGCCGACAATCCTTGCCGGCTGCGACGACAAACCGGCGGTCCGGCGCCGTGCCGTACTGGCGCTCGCACCCTTCGAGGGTGAAGAGGTCGACCGCGCTCTCGCCAATGCCCTGTCCGATCGTGACTGGCAGGTACGCCAGGCCGCGGAAGACCTTCTGGGCGTGGGTCAAACGAACACTTCCGCCGTTGCAACCGACTTTACAACAGACGTTGCAAAAACCTAATGTAAGCGAAAAACCTAGTGTAAATCTAGGTATCGTCGCACCGAAGATCCGAGGGGGATTCATGGACGCGTCACTCATCGCACGCATCAAGAACGAAATGATCGCGCAGTTCGAGCGCAAAGGAAACCCCGACGGCTTTCCCGCTTTCCACGACATCAATATCGATCGTTACGTCACCGACGAGTTCTGGGATCTCGAACAGAAACATCTGTGGACCAAGGTGTGGGTGATGGCTGGTCGTGTCGAGGACATCCCCAATGCAGGCGACTACTTCACCTTCGACGATCTCCAGGTACCCATCGTGGTGGTACGCGGGAACGACATGAAAATTCGCGCTTTCTACAACACATGTCAACACCGTGGCGCGCCAGTCGTGCGCGAAGCACACGGCTGCGCCAATCAACTGCGTTGCCAGTACCACGGCTGGGTGTACAGCATCGATTCGGGTGAGCTAAAGAGCGTTCCCGACGAGCGTGATTTCATCGGCTTGTGTCGCGCCGACAAAGCCCTGCCCGAAATCAGCTGCGACTCGTGGCAAGGATGGATTTGGGTGAACCAAGACCCCGAGGCAGCCTCGCTCCACGAGTGGTTCGGCGTGCCGTTCGCCCAGATGGAAGAACTGCAAGGCTCGACACTTCGCGCTGTCGGGCCGCGCACCATGGACATTCCGTGCAACTGGAAAGTCACTGCCGAGGCTTTTCTCGAGGTCTATCACTTCCGCTTCATCCACGACCGTGGTGGCTGGAGTGCGCTCGACAACCGTGGTGCAGCGATGGGACTCCTTCCCAACGGATGCAGTCGCATGGTCACACCCTTCTCCAAGAAGGCGTGCGAGTTGCGCGGCATGAAGGACTGGGCCGACTTCCAGAAGTTCAGTGATCCACGCTTCATCGACATTCCCACGGTGAATGAATTGGTTCGATCCACCAGCAGTGCGTACAGCCTGTTCCCCAACCTCATCACGCCCATTGCTTCATACGGCTTCCCGTTCATCATGTTCTGGCCGATCGACAAGAGCCACACACGCCTGCACTGGATGCACTACGCCCCGAAAGACTGGGAAGGCGACGAGATGCCGGCGCACTGGGAACAGCGGATGAACGAGTTCGACTTCATCATGGACGAGGACAAGTGGAACATGGCCCCCATGCAACGCTCACTCGAGTCGCCGGCCATGAAGGGCGTGGTGGTGAACTACCAAGAGCGCCGCATCTGGCACTTCCACGAAACGGTCGACCGCATCATCGGTATCGACAACATTCCTCCCCACATGCGCGTGGCCCAGTTGCTCGGGCCATACGTGGAAAAGGACTGACGGTCTCTCACAGGACTAAAACATTATTCTAGACATCCACCGTTTCGCGCCGGATGTCCCCTAGCCTGACGGCATGGAACCAACCGTCGGCGTCCCGAAACCGATTCAGGCTCGCGCCGAGGCCACGATCTCCGCGGTGATCGACGCCACCGTTGTTGCTCTGGAAAATGGCAACGAAGCCGACGTCCGCATTGATGAGATCCTTGCCAAGACAGGAATCTCCAAGGGTTCGCTGTACCACCACTTCGGTGGTCGCGAGGGCCTGATCGCAGCAGCACGTGTGGTGCAGTTCAGCCGCTTCGTGGAGTCCGATGCCGAGATGATTCGAGACGCTCTCGCCAAGACAACAACCTTCGACGAGTTCACCGAAACAGTTGGGCGACTCGTGAACTTGGGCAACAACGCAGAACGCCAACATGCACGGCTCAGTCGTTTCAGTGCCGTGTCCAGTTCATACGGTCGCCCGGAACTGTGGAACGCGCTGTCGATTCAGCAGCACAAGCACACCGAAA
>JBILKS010000297.1:0-2536 GCA_044376595.1 Ilumatobacteraceae bacterium
GTGATCCAGGACTTGAAGGGCAAGAAGACCGTTCTCAAGTCTGCTGCCACCAAGGTTGGTGCCGTCGACATCACGATCAAGTTGGCCAAGGGTGCCAAGTACAACGTGGAAATCGGTGGAAAGAAGTTGGCGACGTTCACCTCCGCCAACATCAAGTTGCCGAACAAGAACATCACGGTTGTCTATCGAAGCGACACCTCGGGAACCACGAACAACTTCGTGAACTACCTGCGTAACACCGACACTGCCAACGCCTGGACAACGAACGACGCCTTCACGGCATCGTTCCCCGGTGGCGCGACCGTGGTTCCTGGCAGCTTCCAGGGTCAGAGCGGCTCTACCGCACTGTCGAACTACGTTGCCGACAACAACGGCACCATCAGCTACACCGAGGTGTCGTTCGTGATCGAGCGTGAGGCCAAGGGCATGAAGGCCGCGTACGTGAAGAACGCAGCCGGTCGTTATGTGTACCCGACCTCGGCCAACGTGGCGGCGTTCCTCTCCGACTACACACCCGGAGCAAAGGGAACCGTTGCGTTCAACTACGGCAACCGTGAGGAGTCCGCCTATCCGATCACCGCGGTGACCTACCTGCTCGGCAAGACGGCAGTGTCAGAGAACAACGGAATCGTGTCAGCCTTTGCTCAGTTCCTCTTGGACGAGTGTGGTCCGCAGTTGGCCGAGTCGCTGTACTACGCACCGGTCACCGGGGCGCTGTTGAAGCAGGCTCAGGCGAACGCAAAGACAATCAACGCCGGCTGATTCCGGCGAGCGACCCGCCGCGCGTCATGGCGCGGTGGTGGAAGTGACAGACACGGTGGAGGTGGGATTTCCCGCCTCCACCGTTGTCGTTTCCGGCAACGACGAATCGACGGGCGTGGTGCTTGCCGGAGCCGCAGAAGAGGTTGTGGCGGGCTTCTTCGGTTTCGTGGTGGTGGATTTCGGTTGCGTGGTCGAGGTGGGCGGCGGCTCGGTGGTTGTGGTGGTGACAATGACCCAGCTGATGTCCGGCCACGAGGGGTATTCGAGGCGCGGTTCGTCTTCGGGGCGTTGGTTCACCCACAGCGTGATGGTTGCCGCAAACACCACCCCCGACACGATGGTGGCACGACCAATGCGATGCAAGAAGCCGTTGTGGTTGGTCACGGCATGCCTTCACTGGCGATGCGGCGGCGCATCTCTCGGGCAACTTTCCATTGCTGCGCAGGCAGCGTGCGTCCAACGAAACGCAGGTCGACAGTGTCGGCGCCGATGTCCTCGACTCCCGACACGATGGGCTTTTCCAGAATCAACTGTGCCCACTCCGGGTCTGCGGCAATCTCGGTACCAATGCGGTTGAGCATGTCGATGGTGGCGTCGAGGTCGGCCTCGCGCGGAACGGGAACGTTCACCAGTACACGCGACCAATCGCGCGACAAGTTGACTGTTTGGCGCAGGGTTCCGTTGGCGATGGTGACCAAGTCGCCGTCGAAGGTTCGGATCTTGGTGACGCGAAGTGTGACTTCTTCGACCCTGCCCTCGATCCATCCAACGTGAACCAGTGGCCCCACGTTGACCACGTCGCCGACTCCGAACTGTCGCTCAGAAATGATGAAGATGCCCGCCAGAACATCTCCGACGATCTGCTGAGCACCGAAACCGAGACCGGCACCCACCACCGACACCAGCGGTACCACGGCGCTTGCCGGCAGATTCAACAACAGCAAGATCCATACGAAAGCCACGGTGGCGATGGAGAAGTTGAGTCCCCAGCGAACCGCGCCGACCAGGGCTCCTTGGTACGCGCCGACGGAGTCGTGGCCGAGTGGGTCTGATTCGTTGCGCAGACGTTCGAGTCGTTTCGACTGGAAGCGGGCAATGAGGCCGATGATCCGGGCAAGGAAGAACGCACCCGAGACGATGGCAACGATCAGGAGGCCTTCGTCGCGGAGCCAGTTCCATGCACCGGTTGTACGCTCGGCCGCGATCAGGGAAATCATCTGACGTTCAGCATAACGAGATGCCAAGATGAGCCTCGTGAAAACGGTCCTGGGTACTTGTCATCACGATTGTCCGGATTCGTGCGGATGGGAAGTGACCACCAACGAAGGGGTGGCGGTCAAGATGCGTGGGAATCCGCGGCACCCGTTCTCCCAGGGCGAGTTGTGTCCCAAGGTCAATCATTTCCTCGATCGCGTGTACAGCCCGGATCGATTGACCACGCCACTGATTCGCACCGGTACCAAGGGAAGTGGCGAGTTCCGCTCGGCCACGTGGGACGAGGCATTGGCCCTTGTCGCCCAACGTGTCGGAGCAGAAATCACCCGCTATGGCGGAGAAACGGTTTTGCCGTGGTCGTCAGCGGGGAATCAGGGTCTGTTGCAGATGTCGTCGCTCGACAGGCGGTTGTTCGCCCGAATGGGCGCCTCACACACCGTTGGTGCGCTGTGCGGCAGCGTGGCTCGCACGGGCTTTGCGCTGGCTACCGGAACAGGTGTGAGCACCGACCCCACCACCGTGGCGCATGCGAAATACGTGATCTTGTGGGGCACCAACA
>JBILKS010000296.1:0-2536 GCA_044376595.1 Ilumatobacteraceae bacterium
TCCTGATGCGTTGAGGGCCGCCGCTTTCAGTTCGTCGAATGCTGCATTGAGCAGTTCCACCATTTGCCAGATGTCAGGAACCAGTTCGCGGCACGAGACAAAGCCGAAGTCGAGATTGCCGCAATAGCTCTGAACGGTGATGTTCAGTCCTTGTCCGTCAGCAATCGCCGAGACGGGGTAGAAGTGTTCCATGCGTGCTCCGGCCGAATACAACGGCTGTTGAGGGCCGGGAACGTTCGAAATGATCAGGTTGAACGGCGGATTCAGTCGGTCTGCAATCCGCAGTCGGCTGTACATGCGCATGGCCCGCGCGGCCACCAGCGGTGGTGCGAATTGGGTGAAATCCTGCAATGACTCCGCTGGAATCGCCTGCAATGTCGTCTTGGCCCGCGACATGGAGAGTTGCACTCGCCGCAGCAAAGCGAGCGGGTCGGACTCGTCGGTGCCCAGCTCGGCAAGCAGACCCGTGACGCGATTTTGATACTTCGTGTTCTCTGCATCTGCGCGTGTGCTCACCGGCACGAGTGCGATCAGGGGCTTGTCGGGAAGCGCATCTTTGGTCAGCAGATACTTCCGAAGCATCAGACCGCACAGTGCCATCACCACGTCGTTGAAGGTTGCACCGGTGGCCCGTCGGATGATCTTTGCTTCTTCGAGAGGAATGGTGGTGAAGGCGAATCGGCGATGCGGAGTGACCGTGGCGTTCCAGGGAGTCCGCGGTGCCGAGGTGGGGGGAAGTGCTGGACCACGATCGGGGTCGTCTCCGGTCTGTGAACGCAGTCGACTGCGCAAGAGATCGCCGACTGGCCCGGGAATGGGTTGGGCAACGATGTCGGCCAGTGCCTTGACGCTGCCGCTCTGCGTTTGTGCAGCGATTTCACGCAGAGTGTTCACGGTGAGCCGCACGAACTTCTCCGGTCGCTTGATGTATTCCACTGCTGTTCGCAGGAGCAATTCTTGATCACTCGGAACGACATCGGGTTTCCATTCCGCCACGGCTCTTGTCGGTCGAGACGCCGGATCCACGCTCAGCAGATTCTTCAGCAATGCCGCGCCCGATTCGCCATCGATTGTCGAGTGATGGATCTTGTTGAGGTGCGCCACTCGCGTACCCTTGCTGATTCCTTCAATCACGTAGAACTCCCACAACGGACGCGAGCGATCGAGCGGTCGCGAAATGATGCGGTTCACCACCTCAGCAAGTTGGCGAGGTGTTCCCGGTGCGGGTACCGCATGGTGGCGAACGTGAAAGTCGATGTCAAAGTTTGGATCTTCGATCCAGTAAGGCAGATCCAAGCCGAGTGGAACAGTGACCAATCTCCGGCGAAAGACGGGGAGCAGATCGAGGCGTTCGAGAATCGCGGACCGGACGGTGTCGAAACTGGCCCCACCTGGAACATCCTCAACATTGAAGGTGTACATCGCACTGACATGGCCGAACACGGAGTTGGTCTCCATATTCAAAAAACTGGCGTCGACGCCGCTCAGCTGCTCCATTTGTATCCTTCGAATCGTTCTTTGTCGCCGGATGGTCGACCGCGTATCACCTCTCACGGTCAGTCTTGCATCAAATCAGGGCGCCCTTTTCCGGCGGAGTGGCGGTGTCGGGCTCGGCATGGCACGATTACTGATATGGCTATTTCAGTAGGAAACAAGATCCCCGATGTCCAGATCCACGTCCTTGGTGACGATGGTATGCCCAAGCCCGTGAGCTCGGCCGAAGTGCTGGGCAAGGGAAAGGTCGTCCTGTTCGCGGTTCCCGGGGCGTTCACACCCGGTTGCTCGAAGGTGCACCTGCCCGGATTCGTCCAGCGGTTCAACGAGTTGAAGTCGAAGGGCGTTCAGTCCGTTGCGTGCATCAGTGTCAACGACCCATGGGTCATGGATGCGTGGAAGCGTGATCAAGGTGCCGACGAGATTCTTATGTTGGCCGACGGCACGGGTGCTTTCACCAAGGCCATGGGACTCGAACTCGATGGTTCGGGTTTCGGCCTCGGAGCGCGCTCGCAGCGTTACGCCGCAATCATCAACAACGGTGTGGTCGAGCGTCTCGACGTCGAAGAAGGCGGCGGCATCACCGTGTCGTCGTGTGACATGGTGATCACACACTTGTGATCCTTATTGACATGGTGATCACACACTTGTGATCCTGTTCAGTTTCTGAGACTGGCCATCACGGTGGTCTCGCGTCGTACATCGATGCGGGACTCCGCGGTGGCCAGTTTTTTTGTCTCCTCATCGTCGTGCGAGACAAGAAGAACGACTCCGGCAAAATCAGAGAAGGTAGCGGCCATCACATTGCGGACTTCCCAGCGGGCTTCGGCGTCGAGCGACGACGTTGGCTCGTCGAGGAGAAGAATGCCAGGGCGGGTGATCATTGCACGCGCGAGAGCCACACGTTGCTGCTGGCCGCCACTCAACTCGTGGGGCAATCGTGCAGCAAGATCTCCCAGCGAGAAACGTTCGAGCGAAGCGTTGACTGTGGAAGTCACCACATCGTCCTTTGTGCGACGGGCGCGGAGTCCGAATGCAATGT
>JBILKS010000028.1:0-8409 GCA_044376595.1 Ilumatobacteraceae bacterium
CAAGAGCCGAGATACTCCGTCACATTCGTTTCCCGCGAATTTCAGAGTCCCAAAATGAAGTGGGGTCAGCGGACATCAGGCACAATGTCAGCGTGACGGTTTCCCAGATTTTCGATCCAACCCAATGGGACGACGTCCCCGGTTTCGCCTTTACCGACATCACCTATCACCGGGCCAAGGCTCACGGCACGGTGCGCATCGCCTTCAACCGGCCCGAAGTGCGCAATGCGTTCCGACCGCACACGGTCGATGAGCTGTATCGCGCGCTCGATCATGCACGCCAGTGGAGCGACGTGGGATGCGTGTTGCTCACCGGCAACGGCCCGTCACCCAAGGACGGCGGTTGGGCATTCTGCAGCGGTGGCGACCAGCGCATCCGCGGTCGCGCCGGATACCAGTACGCCGAGGGTGACAGCCTCGAATCCAGCGATCCGGCACGGACGGGCCGCTTGCACATTCTCGAAGTGCAGCGTCTCATCCGCTTCATGCCCAAGGTCGTTGTCTGCGTTGTGCCGGGTTGGGCCGCCGGCGGTGGACACAGCCTGCACGTGGTGGCGGACCTCACGTTGGCGTCTCGCCAGCACGCTCACTTCAAGCAGACCGATGCCGACGTGGCGAGTTTCGACGGCGGTTTCGGCTCTGCCTATCTCGCGCGCCAGGTGGGCCAGAAGTTTGCCCGTGAGATCTTTTTCCTCGGCCGCGAGTACAGCGCCGAAGACGCCCACCGCATGGGCATGGTCAATGCCGTGGTCGACCACGAAGAACTCGAGGCAACAGCCCTGCAGTGGGCCAAGGAAATCAACACCAAGAGCCCAACGGCACAGCGGATGTTGAAGTTTTCGTTCAACCTCATCGACGATGGTTTGGTGGGCCAGCAGGTGTTTGCCGGCGAAGCCACACGACTGGCCTACATGACCGACGAAGCGGTGGAGGGACGCAACTCGTTCCTCGAAAAGCGCGATCCCGACTGGTCGGCGTTTCCCTGGTACTACTGATGGAGTTGTCCACGTCATCGAGGCGGTGCATCGCTGCGGTGCATCGCATCGGTTCGACACGGATGATCCAGCACACATGATCAGGCACGCAGCCAGCGCCGACGACTCGGCCTTGGCCCCCTTCCGCTACCGCGAGCGACAACTCAACACTCGGTTGCACCGTCGCGGAGAACGCGACGATGCGCAGTTCATTGCCGAGGGCGACTTGGTCGTGGGGCGCGCCATTGCAGCCGGACACGTTCCCGACGTGATCCTGTGCGACCCATCGATGCTGCACACGCTGGAACGACACGAAACGATCCTTGCCACAACCGACATCGTCACCGCCGACGAAACCGTGCGACGCCAAGCCACTGGACTTGCCGTGGCCCTTGGTGTTGTCGGGCTGTTCCCGAAGAGCCCGACGCTCCCCCTGGTCGACCTCATCGCAACCAGCAGCCGGCTCATCGTTCTCTCGCAAGTGGACAATCCCACCAACGTCGGCGCCATCGTTCGCAGCGCGGCCGCATTCGGGTTCACCGGATTGGTACTCGATCAGGATTCCTCGGATCCGTTCGCACGACGCGCACTGCGGGTGGCCATGGGCACAACTTTCACCATGGGAATCTCGCGCGTCACAGATCTTGCCGATGCTCTCGAGAATCTTCACGCCTCCGGGTTCGCCACCCACTCGCTCACGCCATCGCAGGATGCAACACCGATCGACGATCTGCCCGCTGTCCACGAAAGATTCGCATTGATCCTCGGATCAGAACGTCACGGACTTTCGAATCAGGTGATGGACGCCAGCACCCACAAGGTTCGCATCCCCATGGCCAGTGGTGTCGACTCGCTGAATGTGGCCGCAGCGGCAGCCGTGGCCTGTTACGGATTGACCAGACGAAGCGGTTGATCGTTGCGCAGGTGCTCGGCTGCTTTCACGAAGTAGTCGGTGAACTTGGCGCGTATCTCGTCGTCGGCGACCAACTCGTTGACCGCACTCAACATGCACACCAGCCAGTGGTCGCGCTCGAGTGGCGTGATGCGATACGGCATGTGCCGTGCCCGCAACATCGGGTGGCCGCGCTCTTCGTTGTACGTGTGGGGCCCGCCCCAGTACTGGGCCAGGAACAGCGCCAAGCGTCGCGAGGCCGCTGGTAGGTCATCGGGTTCGGGGTACAGGGGCAAGAGCACGGCATCGCTCTGAACTTGCACGTAAAAAGCGTCGGCCAGCCGCTCGAAGAACTCCATGCCTCCCACCGTTTCGTACACGGTGGGCTCGGTGTCGTTGCTCATGAGAACTGGGGGTCTTCCCAATCGGGGAAGATCTGGGGCAAGCCCTCGCTGACCTTGTCGGGGAACACGGCAGGTCGCTTTTCGAGAAAGCTGGTGACACCTTCGCTGGCATCGGCACTTCGACCACGGGCCTGAATCCCGCGGCTGTCGACACGGTGTGCCTCCATCGGATGATCTGCTCCCAACATGCGCCACATCATCTGTCGCGACAAGGCAACCGACACCGGAGCCGTGTTGTCGGCAATCTCGCGGGCAAGTTTCACCGCTGCAGGCAACAACTCGTCCGGCTCGTGGATGCTGCGCACCAGTCCGCCATCGAGTGCTTCACTGGCGGTGAAGATCCGACCCGAGTAGACCCACTCGGCTGCCTGGGAGATTCCCACCAGACGCGGCAAGAACCACGACGATGCGGCCTCGGGCACGATGCCGCGACGGGCAAACACGAAACCGAACTTGGCCGATGTGCTGGCCAGGCGAATGTCCATGGGCAGAGTCATGGTGATGCCCACTCCCACGGCGGGTCCGTTGATTGCCGCAATCACCGGCTTCTTGCACTCGAACACACGCAACGACACCAAGCCTCCTCCGTCGCGCACGATGCCGGTCTTGTCGGTGATGTCACTGCCACCCTTGGCAAATGTGCTGCCGCCGGCACTGAGGTCTGCACCCGCACAGAACCCGCGACCGGCACCCGTGATGATGGCCACACGAATCTCGTCGTTCGCGTCGATCTCGTCGAAAGCAGCCTGCAGGTCGCGCGCCATCTGGTTGGTGAAGGCGTTGAGGGCTTCGGGTCGGTTGAGTGTGACAGTGGCGATGCCATCGGCAACGTCGAAAAGAATGTCGGTGTAGGCCATGGACCCTTTTCTAGTTCACCGTCTAGACATCGAGGAAGCGGCTGGCCGCAATGCCCGAGCCGATGGCTCCGGCCAGTGCCCCGATGGCGAGAAGCAGGAGCATCACACCAGAGACATACCCCGACGGCACCACGAGCGAACTGACCCCTGTGCCGGGCTTGAAGCCGGCCACACCGCTCTCCCAGGCACGATTCAGGCCCCACAGCCCACCACACGAGATCACCCCGCCGATGAGGCCGTGGAGGAGGCCCTCGAGCATGAAGGGCACACGAATGAACCAGTTGGTGGCACCCACCAGCTTCATGACTTCGATCTCACGACGACGAGCGAACATGGCAGTACGGATGGTGTTCCAGATCAGGGTCACCGCAACGGCCAACAACACGAGCGACATCACGATGGTGACCGTGCGCACGAAACCGGAAAGGGTGGAGATCACCTCGAACTCGTCTTCGGCAAGGCTGACACCCTCGACCTTGGGCAACGTGCGGTACTGGTCGCCCAAGCTGCGCAGCAACGCCGCGTCGTCGGTGAGTGGCACCACCTTGAACTGCGTGGGAATCGTTTCAGGTGTGAGCAGGCTGAGCATGGTGGGATCGCCGGCGAAAAGTTGTTGGGCTTCGGCGTAACTCTGCGCCTTGTCGAGATAACGCAGTGCCTCGACGTCGATGACATTCGGTTGGGCCTTGATGGTGGACTCGACAAAGGAAATGTTCTCCGCACTGGCATCGGAAGACATGAAGACGATCATCTGAACGTCGCCCTTCCAGCGCACCAGCAGATTGTCGAAACCTCGCTGGATGAGGAACGTGGTTCCCACCAACAAAAGCGACACCGCAGATGTCAGCACTGCGGCGGCAGTGAGTGTGAGATTGCGCCGGAAACTCGCCCATGTCTCCCGGAAGGCGTACGCGACTCGTGAGAGCATTATTCGTACACCCCTCGCTCTTGGTCGCGCACGAGCACGCCACGATCCAACTGGATCACGCGCTTGCGCATCAGGTTCACCATGCGGTGGTCGTGGGTGGCCATGACCACCGTGGTTCCACTGCGATTGATGGCATCGAGAAGTTGCATGATGCCTTCGCCCGTTGCCGGGTCGAGATTTCCGGTGGGTTCGTCGGCCAACATGATGAGGGGCCTGTTGACGAACGCCCGCGCGATGGACACACGCTGCTGCTCGCCCCCGGACAGCTGATCCGGGAAGCGATCTTCTTTGTCGGCCAGACCCACGAGTTCGAGAACCGCCGGCACCTGCTGGCGAATGACGTGGCGGGGCTTTCCGATGACCTCGAGCGCAAATGCCACGTTCTCGAACACGGTCTTGCTGGACAACAGCTTGTAGTCCTGGAAGACATTTCCCATGCCACGACGAAGGAAAGGCACGCGAGAGTCGGGCAGTTCGTTGATGTTGCGTCCCGCGATCCACACGTCGCCCCGCTCGGGACGCTCTTGTCGGTTCATCAGCCTCAGAAGCGTCGACTTTCCGGAGCCGGAGGGACCCACGAGGAAGACAAAGTCACCCTTGCCGATGTCGAAACTCACATCGCGCACGGCAACGGTGTCTTCACCGTAAATCTTGGTCACGTTGTCGAGACGGATCATGACGTGGAGAACCTACCAGTGGAAGTTCGTTATTTTCCGTCGGTTTCGGTGGCCCGGCGATAACGCAGGAAACCTTCCATGAATTCGTCCAAATCACCGTCGAGAACAGCGGAAACGTTGCCATCTTCCACTTCGGTGCGCAGATCCTTGACCATTTGATACGGCTGCATCACGTACGAACGAATCTGACTCCCCCAGCCAACTTGTGCCGGCTTGCCCGCAAGACGATCTCGTTCCGCGGCGTGTTCCTCTTCGATCTTTGCGGCAATCATCGCCTTCAGACGATTCATCGCCTTTTCGCGGTTCTGCAACTGGCTGCGTTCTTCCTGCGAAGAAGCAACGAGTCCGGTGGGCTCGTGAATGAGCCGCACTGCAGACGAAGTCTTGTTGACGTGCTGCCCACCGGCACCCGACGCCCGGAAAACTTCCATACGAATTTCCGACTCGTTCACGTCGACGTTCGGTGCGTCCATTACGGGCCACACTTGAACCGACGCAAAACTGGTTTGGCGTCGGCCCTGGTTGTCAAACGGACTGATCCGCACGAGACGGTGCGTTCCGCGCTCGGATGTCATGAGGCCGTAGGCATACCGACCATGAATGGTGAAGTCGGCCGAGAGGATTCCTGCTTCCGTTCCCTCGGACACACCCTCGAGTTCCACCGTGAAACCTCGCCGCTCGGCCCAACGTGTGTACATGCGCAACAAGATTTCGGACCAGTCCTGCGCATCTACACCGCCGTCCTTGGCGTTGATCTGCACGATGCAATCGGCTTCGTCGTGTTCGCCCGTGAAGAGACTGCGCATCTCGAGACCGTTCAGCTGTCGGGCGACCTTGTCGATGCCTTCCTGCAATTCGGGTTCTTGGCTCTCGTCGTCAACCTCTCGGGCCAACTCGTGCAGAACTTCGATGTCGTCGACGGTGGAACTCAGGGAGTTGTACTCGTCGATGTCGGCCTTGACATTGGCGTACTCGGCATTGACGCGCTTGGCCTGCTCTTGGTCGTCCCACAGGTCCGGACGCGACACTTCCACTTCCAACTCCGATAGGCGCGCGCGATTCTGCTCGATCTTGAGGTACGTGGCGGCGTCGGCAAGACGCTGACGAAGTTGACGAATGTCGTCGGAGAAGTCACGCATGGTGTGGGTGCGGGCTCAGGCGCCGCGACCGTGGCACATTTTGAACTTCTTGCCGGAACCGCACGGACACGCGGCGTTGCGCGGGGTCTTGTCGAACTCGCTCTTTACCACCGGCGTGTTGGACGGCTGAGACGGAGGCGCAACCGCCTCGGGGGGTAGTTCGCCGTCGGCAACGGCCGCGGCCGCAGCCACTTCGAACCCGCTGGTTTCGACATTGTCGGACGACAGCTGCTGGATGTTCTGCAATCCACCCATGAGGCCAGAAGGCGTGATTTCCTTGGCCGCATCGTCTTGCACCACCTGCACGTGCATGACGTACTTGACGAAGTCTTGGGCGATTCCCTTCATGAGGGTCCCGAACATTTCGTAACCCTCGCGCTGCCACTCGGTGAGCGGATCTTTCTGACCCACGGCACGCAGGTTGATTCCCTCTTGGAGGTAATCCATCTCCTCGAGGTGTTCACGCCAGCGCTGGTCGATGATGCGCAACATCACCTGACGTTCGATTTCGCGCATGACACTCTCGCCCAACTCTGCTTCGCGCTTGGCGTAGAAAGCAGCGGCATCGGCCATGACGATCTCGTAGATCTCGTTGGTGGAATCTGCATCGCCGAAGGAATCGGGGTTGATCGTGGTGGGCCAGAACGACACGAGTTCGCGGGCCAAACCTTCGAGATCCCATTCGTCGTCGGCTTCAGAGACGCAGTACGACTCGATCAGAGCGTTGACGGCATCGGCCAGATACTCCATGGCCGGCGCCCGAAGGTCGAGCCCTTCGAGAATCTGATCGCGGCGCTGGTAGATGACCTTGCGCTGCTCGTTCATCACCTCGTCGTACTTGAGAACGTTCTTGCGGATTTCACCGTTGCGTTGCTCGACCGTACTCTGCGCACGCTCGATGGCCTTGGTGACCATCTTGGCTTCGATGGCTTCGTCGTCGGGAAGGGCTCGGGACATCACCCAACTCAACGCACCAGTGGCGAACAGGCGCATCAGTTCGTCGTCGAGGGAGAGATAGAAACGGCTCTCGCCCGGATCACCCTGTCGTCCGGCGCGACCACGCAGCTGGTTGTCGATGCGGCGGCTTTCGTGACGCTCGGTGCCGAGAACGTAGAGACCACCCAGCTGGCGAACTTCGTCGCCCTCTGCGGCGCACGTCACCTTCAACTCGGCGAGCAACTCTGCGTAACGCGCCTGGGCGGCACGGCGGGACTCTTGGTATTCCTCCGGCATCTGCGCCAACGGAACGGGCAACGCGAACTCGTCGACAAGGGTTTCAGCCGAGAATCCTTCGGCGAGAACGGCCTGACGAGCAAGGCCCTCGGGATTTCCTCCCAAGAGGATGTCCACGCCACGACCGGCCATGTTGGTGGCCACGGTGACCGCGTGCAGACGACCCGCCTGCGTGACGATCTGCGCCTCGCGCGTGTGCTGCTTGGCGTTCAGCACCTCGTGGTCGATGCCGTTCTTTTGCAACAGACGCGAGAGATACTCGCTCTTTTCCACGCTGACGGTACCCACGAGCACGGGCTGGCCGGCTTTGTACTTCTCGGCAATGTCGGCAACAACGGCATCGAATTTCGCCACTTCGGACTTGTAGATGAGATCTGCTTGGTCGGCGCGAACGATGGGCTTGTTGGTGGGGATCGGTACAACCGCGAGTCCGTAGGTGTTGACCAACTCGGCAGCCTCGGTCTGAGCGGTACCCGTCATTCCCGCCAACTTGTCGTACATACGGAAGTAGTTCTGCAGGGTGATGGTGGCGAGGGTTTGGTTCTCTTCCTTGATGCGAACGCCTTCTTTGGCCTCGACAGCCTGGTGAATGCCCTCGCTCCAGCGGCGACCCTCGAGGATGCGTCCGGTGAACTCGTCGACAATCTTCACCTCGCCGGACTGGATGATGTAGTCCTTGTCCCGCTTGTAGAGCTCTTTTGCACGCAGCGCCACCTGGAGCTGGTGCACCAAGTTCTGCTGGACTCCGTCGTAGAGGTTGCCGATGCCCAACTGTTGTTCGACTTTTTCGATGCCGGCCTCGGTGGGAACCACGGTTCGTTTGTCTTCCTCGACTTCGTAGTCGAGATCACGTGTGAGCGACCGCGCAATGGATGCGAAGCGGTAATAGAGCTTGGCGGCATCGGCGAGACGCCCCGAAATGATGAGCGGCGTACGCGCTTCGTCGATGAGGATGGAGTCGACCTCGTCGACGATGGCGAAGTTGTGCCCGCGCTGGACTTTTTCTTCGAGCGATCCCGCCATGTTGTCGCGGAGGTAATCGAAGCCGAACTCGTTGTTGGTGCCGTAGGTGATGTCGCAGCCGTAGTCCTCGCGCTTCTGCGCCGGACGTTCGCGGAATCCGGGGATCACCAAGCCGACATCGAGTCCGAGCCACCGGTGCACGCGGCCCATCCACTCGGAGTCACGCCGCGCCAGGTAGTCGTTGACGGTGACCAAGTGGACGCCCTTGCCGGACAGTCCATTGAGGTAGGCAGGCAGTGTGGACACCAGGGTCTTGCCTTCACCGGTTTTCATTTCGGCGAC
>JBILKS010000298.1:0-2530 GCA_044376595.1 Ilumatobacteraceae bacterium
GTCATGAGCAACGATGTCGTCGTCGAGGCGACGACCGTTGACGACGTCGTCGACAACGAGGCGGGATTATCAAGCTCCACGTCGATGGAAACATACGGACATGATCCGGCAACCAAGTAAGGATCACTCTGCCTGGTGACAACGCCTACCTCTGTCGGTGTCGGGTAAGCGAACGTCGCGCTCAACATGGCGACCCCACGCCCCCATTTCAGGATCACCTGATCGGCCTCCTCCGAGGTGAGGCCAACAAGATCCGGGACGGGATTCGTCGGCAGACCGATCCGGCCCATGGAGTCGTATCCGAGCCCGATGCACTGTCCGCGGTAGTCTCCGTAGCCAGCTGCGCTTGCCGCCAACTTGGCTGTACGCAGTTCGTCACGAATAGTGAGCGCGCCGAACACAACGAGCACCGCAGCGAGACCGATTTCCGCCCATGAAGGGAGTACGAACCGACTGCGACCCCACCTCACGGAACCCACGATCGAGGCGACGAGGAAGACGATGCCCAGCCATTGACTCCCCGCCACTGCGATGTAACGAGTTCCCGCCGAGCTCACGTCGAAGTTGGTCGTCAGCTCACCGATGATCACGACGAACAGGAATGCGCGGACCAGCCACCACATCGGTGCGAGCCCGCGCACTGCACGTCGCAGCACAGCAATGGCTTTGACAAATGTCTTCTTGTTGTTCCGCGCAGTAGGCGACGGGAGTCCAAAGCCTGCCGCGCTCAACAGCTCTGTTACGTAAGCATCGACGTCGGGAATCTGCGCGCCGTCGGCAACCGATGCGGTGACGTTTGCCTCCAGATCGCCCGTCAGTTCTGCGATCTGACCAGCGGGCAGGTGCGCGAGGGCGCGGCGAACATCGCCTGCGAACTTTGCGATCTCTGGTGAGACGTTTCCTGATGACATGAGATCAGTCCTTTCCGGCGGAATCGAGGAGAGCGGAGACCGCCCGGGAGAAGTCCCGCCAGACAGCGGCTTGGGCGACGAGATGGGATCGGCCGTTCGGCGTGAGCGCGTAGTACTTGCGATGCGGACCTTCCTCGGAGGGAACCACGTAGCTGGACAGGAAGCCGTCGGCGAAGAGTCGCCGGAGGGTTCCGTAGACCGAAGCTTCGGCGACGTCGCGCAGTCCGGCCTCACGGAGACGGCGAACCACGTCGTAGCCGTAGCCATCCTCTGATGACAGAACCGCCAACACCGCAAGATCAAGGACACCCTTGAGCAACTGCGTGGAATCGGGCGAGTTGGGCACGACTACACTATAACACATTACAGAGTACCACGCAGTTCATAGGTCTTTTTTGAAAGACTGAAGGGTTATCCTTCATCAAATGAAGGCGGCTCGTCCTCGCTCCGTGACATGGAGGGGCCGCCACATCCGTGCGATGGTTCCGCACCAACTCTCCCAGCAACGTCTCGACGTCAAAGATGCCGTGGCCACGGCGTGCATCGAGGCGTCGACTCGCCTGTCGCTGACCGCCGAAATGGTGCCGCCGGATTTCGTCACGCTCACCCACCTCATGGCCCGTCACGAAGCACTCGCTTCGTCGCACATCGAGGGAATCGGTGCACCAATTCTCGACGTTGTCCTGCCTGCAATCACGCAGTTGACGCACAGCATCAATGACGCCGTCGACACCGTGCGGTACGTCCGCGACCACCATGACCGAGATCTGTCCATCTCTACGCTTCTCGATTGGCACGTGCGATTGATGAAGTCAACTCCACTCGCGCAAGATCACGTGGGGCATTTTCGAGATGAGCAGGGATGGATCGGCGGAAGTTCACCGCTCGACGCCGTGCTGGTGACTCCTCCGCCAGAGCTCCTTCCCGAACTCATTGAGGATCTCATCGTCTTTGCGAACCGCAGCGACATCGAACCAGTCCTGCAGGCAGCGGTCGTGCATGCGCAGTTCGAGTTGATTCATCCGTTTGCCGATGGCAACGGACGTCTTGGGAGACTGTTGGTCGACTGGGTTCTGTCGCGGCGACTCGGCCTCGTTGCCCCGCCCAGTATCAGCAACGTGATCGTCCGCGATATCGGTGGATATCTCTCGGGCCTGACATTGTTCCGCATGGGCGATCTGGATGCATGGGCTGCATGGTTTGCCTCGGTCGTCACGCGCTCGTCACAGCGACAACTTACCCTTGTCCAATCAATCGACGAATTGAAGGCACGCTGGCGCGTGCTGCTACTGGCTCGCAGCGACTCGAGCGCCTGGAACGCATTGTCGTTGATCCCCCGCTATCTGGTGTTGGATTCACGACTCGTTGCCACAGAACTCGACATCTCACCGCGAGCGGCACTCAGTGCGCTCGAAGTACTTCAAGAATCCGGGATCCTCGAGGAACACTCGCGGCCGATCGGCAAGGGAAGACCGAGTCGCTTGTTCGTTTCGCTCGATCTGCTGTCGCTCGTCGACGTCTTCTGAGGTTCAGGACAGACTGACAAGGTCCAGCCACGACTGGTTGAAGTAGTCCACTTCGCCGTCGGGCAAGAGCAGCACCTTGGTGGGCTCCAAACG
>JBILKS010000029.1:0-8403 GCA_044376595.1 Ilumatobacteraceae bacterium
GAGTTCGAGCACATTGCGTTGAACGGATTGGTGGCGAGTCCGATCAGTGAGATCCTCATCGAGGCCTCCATCGTGGGATGGAAGGAATACGAGCTGGAGGTGATGCGTGACCGTGCCGACAACTGCGTCATCATCTGCTCCATCGAGAACCTCGATGCCATGGGTGTTCACACGGGCGACTCGATCACCGTTGCGCCGGCGCAGACACTCTCCGACGTCGAGTACCAGAAGATGCGCGATGCTGCGCTCGCGTGCATCCGACGCGTCGGAGTCGAAACCGGCGGCAGCAACGTTCAGTTCGCCGTCAATCCGGTCACCGGCGAGCAAGTAGTGATCGAAATGAACCCGCGTGTGTCACGCTCTTCGGCTCTGGCATCGAAGGCCACTGGTTTCCCCATCGCCAAGATCGCGGCAAAGTTGGCCGTGGGCTACACCCTCGACGAGATCCCGAACGACATCACTCGCATGACCCCCGCCAGCTTCGAGCCCACGATCGACTACGTGGTCACGAAGATCCCCCGGTGGGCCTTCGAGAAGTTGCCGGGCACGTCGGGCGTTCTCGGTACACAAATGCAAAGTGTCGGAGAGGTCATGGCCATCGGTCGGACATTTCCCGAGAGTCTTCAAAAGGCGTTGCGTTCGCTCGAACAGGGGCGCTTCGGACTGAATGCCGATCCGGCTGAGTCCGCGGTGTGTGCTTTGGATGACGGCGAGTTGTTGCGGCGCTGCGGATTGCCGACACCCGAGCGCATCTTCCAGGTGGGCGAGGCATTGCGTCGCGGCCTCGATGTCGGGTCGATTCAGGAGACATGCCATTACGACCCGTGGTTCCTCGATCAGATGCAGATGATCATCGAAGAGCGCCGGGCGGTGGAATCCCTCGCCGGCACGCCGCTCTCGTCGATCACAAAAGCCACATGGCGTCGGGCCAAGCGCTTGGGCTTTGCCGACATGCAGTTGGCTCACTTGTTGGGAGCGTCAGAAGCCGAAGTGCGGTCGGCACGTATCGCAGCCGGAGTCGAAGCGGTGTTCAAGACGGTCGACACGTGCAGCGCGGAGTTTGCCGCAGAGACGCCCTATCACTACTCCTCGTACGAAGACGAGAGCGAAGTGCGGCCCTCGCCACGTCAGCGCGTCATCATTCTCGGCAGCGGCCCCAACCGCATCGGCCAGGGAATCGAGTTCGACTATTGCTGCGTCCATGCAAGCTTCGCCCTGCGCGATGCCGGGTTCGAAACGGTGATGCTCAACTGCAATCCCGAGACGGTCTCCACCGACTACGACACCAGTGATCGTCTGTACTTTGAGCCGTTGACGAAAGAAGACGTGCAGAACGTGATCGATGCCGAGACGCGCGCGTCCGGCGGGGTGTCGCCCAAGGTCATCGTGTCTCTTGGTGGGCAGACGCCACTCAAGCTGGCCTCACAGATCGATCCGTCATTGATCGCCGGAACGTCGCCCGACTCCATTGACCTTGCCGAAGACCGCGAACGGTGGAATGCGCTCTGCGAGCAACTCTCGATTCCGCAACCTCCCGGTGGCACCGCTGTCACGTTCGACGAGGCCCGAGCCATCGCGCAGCGCGTGGGTTATCCAGTTCTCGTGCGTCCCAGCTACGTGCTCGGTGGACGGGCGATGCAGATCGTCCACGACGAAGCACATCTGCAGCGGGCGATGGCCGAGATGGCCCGCGATGGGTCGTTGGGCAAAGAAGGGGGCCTCTCGGCAGAGCGTCCAGTTCTCGTGGATCGCTTTCTCGAGGATGCAACCGAGGTCGATGTCGATGCCGTGCGCGACGCCACGGGCGAAGTGCTGATCGGTGGCGTGATGGAGCACGTGGAAGAGGCCGGAGTGCACTCCGGCGACAGCGCGTGCGCCATTCCGCCGCAAACGCTTCCCGAGTGGGTGGTGGAAGTCATCCACTCGTATGCCGAAGCTCTCGCAGCCGCACTGAACGTGGTGGGTCTCCTCAACGTGCAGTTCGCCGTCTCGGGGACGACCGTGTACGTGATCGAGGCCAACCCCCGTGCAAGCCGTACCGTTCCGTTCGTCGCGAAGGCCACTGGAGTTCCTCTCGCCAAAGTGGCCACCAGGGTGATGCTCGGGGCAACTCTCGCCGAGCTGCGCGAAGAGGGTCTGCTCACCGAGCCCGTTTCGGGTCACGTATCAGTGAAAGAAGCGGTGCTGCCCTTCAATCGGTTCCCCGATGTCGACACTGCGCTCGGACCGGAGATGCGCTCCACCGGCGAGGTGATGGGAATCGATTCCACTTTCGGTCTCGCTTTCGTGAAGGCCCAGACCGCAGCCGGAACCGTGTTGCCCACCGAGGGCATGGTGTTCTTGTCGCTGGCAGATCGCGACAAGCCCGCCGGCTTGGTGGTGGCCAAACGTTTGCGCCAGCTCGGTCTCGGCATCGCCGCAACATCGGGTACTGCCGAATATCTCTCGCGCTTCTCGGTTCATGTCGACGAGATCGTTGCCAAGTTGTCGGAGTCCACCGACCAGACAAAGACAGCCGTGGGGCTCATCGCCGAGGGTCGAGTTGCCTTCGTGGTCAACACCCCGCGGGGTAGTGGATCGCGTTCCGATGGCCAAGCCATTCGCAAGGCCGCCAACGTACATCTCATTCCTTCGGTCACCACGGTCGATGCCGCCTTGGCTGCGGTGCATGGATTGCTCGAACAAGGAGGCTTGTCGTTCAACGTGAAGTCTCTCCAGGAATACCTCGCCGAAGGTCGTGACAGGCAGAGTCGCAGCAAGCTCGAAAGGCGAAGCGTGTGAGGCTTCGCCGCTCGCCTTGCGTCGCAGCTCCAGTCGTTGCTGGTGGTGTCGAGGTTGGTTCCGTCGCACTGCGGCAACCGGTGTTGACTGCCTCGGGCACGGCGGGCCATGCCGACGAGTTCCAGGAGTACATGAACCTGGGCGAACTCGGTGGTGTGGTGGTGAAGTCGCTGTACAAAGAACCATGGCCGGGGAATCCCGCGCCACGGGTTCACCCATTGCCCGCGGGAATGATCAATGCGGTGGGACTTCAGGGTCCCGGCGTGCAGAACTGGATCACGCACGATCTTCCGGCGCTCGAGAACGCTGGCGCCACGGTGGTGGCGAGCATCTGGGGTCGAGGCGTGAGTGACTACGCCGAGGCTGCCCGACAGTTGGCCGGCGTCGGTGAGCGCATCGTTGCGCTCGAAGTCAACCTGTCGTGTCCGAATCTGGAAGGTCGCGGCGGCATCATCGCCCACGATTCGGCAACGAGTGCTGCAGTCGTCGACGCTTGTCGCGTGGCCGGTGTGCCGATGTGGGCCAAGCTCAGCCCGAACACCGATCGACTCGTCGAAGTTGCACAGGCTGTTGCGGAAGCGGGTGCCGATGCGCTCACGTTGGTCAACACCGTTCTCGGCCTGGCTGTCGACGTCGAAATCGCCCGACCAGTCCTCGGCAACGGGGGCGGGGGAGTCTCCGGACGTGCAATTCACGCTGTTGCGTTGCGTGCCGTGTACGACGTTCGTGCCGCCATGCCGGACATTCCGATTGTCGGGGTCGGGGGTATTTCGCGCGGCGAGCACGCAATCGCCATGTTGCAGGTGGGGGCGAACGCGGTGCAGGTCGGAACCGCGAGCTTTGCGCGACCCGACGCGGCCATGGTCGTGCTGAACGAGATGCATGCATGGGCTTCCTCGCACAAAGTCACGTCGTGGAAGCAGGTCACCGGCGCCGTGTTTCGGTAGTGTGACGCCATGCAAGGGGCGAGTGATGCGTCGATCATCGAAAGCGTCATTCTTCTTCGTTCCCTGCGCAACGATTTCCTTCGTGATATCTCCACCGGGGCCGTGTTGCCAGCGGACATCGGCGCCTGTGTCGCCACGGAACCGGCTCTGGCGTCGATCTACGCGGTGAAGGTAGCCGAAGCGATTCCCGGACTCGGAAAAGTGACTGCACGTCGAGCGCTTGGTCGCCACGGTGTCGACGAGCTTTCCCCGGCAGGCGAAGTCGACCCGCAAGTGTGGTCGAGCATCGCCGTGACGCAGAGTCAGACCGCAGTTGCGATGAATGAAACCGCAGTTGCGATGAATGAAACCGCAGTTGCGATGAATGAAGTAGCCAACTGATGCCACACGACGAGATGCACGACGAGATCCATCAGCCCAGCCCCATCGTCATGGTGGTCTCAGGTCCCGGCGGCGTGGGCAAGGGCACGATTGTCGAAGCACTCATCCAACGTGACGAGCGACTTTGGTTGAGTCGTTCATGGACCACTCGTGAGCGCCGAGAGGGCGAGCGTCATGACTCGTACGTTTTCGTGTCGTCCGAAGAGTTCGAATCCCGAATCGCCCAGGACGGCTTTCTCGAATGGACGTCGTTCCTCGGCAACTACTACGGAACACCGTTGCCCGACCCCGAACCGGGCCGTGACATCGTCCTCGAAATCGAGGTCGATGGAGCCCGTCAGGTCAAGACCGTGCATCCCGATGCGGTGCTCGTCTTCGTGCTCCCGCCATCCCGGCTGGAACAGCAGCGCCGGCTCAGGGGACGTGGCGATCCCGAGCAGAAGGTAGAAGAACGCCTGCGCAAAGCTGAGGAAGAAGAGCCCTTGGGCATTGCCATGGCCGACCACGTGGTGGTCAACGACGACCTCGATCTGACGTTGCAGGAGCTGGGCCGAATCCTCCATCACGAGCGGAATCGCCGTCTGGGTCGGTAGAATCCAGTTCATGCGCGCAAATGACTCCATGATCAACCCGAAGATCGAAGATCTCCTTGATCGTGTCGACTCCAAGTTCAGTCTCGTCACTTTGGGTGCCCGTCGCGCGCGACAGATCAACTCGTACTTCAATCAGCTCGGTGATGGTCTCGGCAATGCCATTCCGCCCCAGGTCAGTTCGGTTGCACGCAAGCCCATCAGCATCGCCTTCGAAGAGATCGTTGCCGACAAGATCGTCAAGACCGATCTTCCCGACGACGTCTACTACGACGCGGTTGACGGCACCTCGTACCTCACCGGCTGGCCGGCCGAGGGCGAAGAATCCGGCGAAGGTGACTTTGGCGCCGATGCCGAAGCAGCTGTCGGTTCCGACGCAGCCGACACCAACGAAGCCGCTGAGTAGTTCCACTCGCTGAACAGCGGTCGCGACATGTTGGCTTCAGGGCAGCTCGCCGGTCGTTTCATCGTTGTCGGAATCTCCGGGGGAATTGCCGCGTACAAGGCGGTCGAGGTCTGTCGTCAACTTGTCGATGCCGGAGCGCACGTTGCACCCATCATGACTCCCGACGCCGAGCGTTTCATCGGCAAGACCACCGTGTCGGCGCTGTGTTCAGAGCCTGTGCACACTTCGTTGTGGGACGACTCGAGTCCGATTCCCCACACGCGCTTGGGTCAGAAAGCCGACGTCATCGTTGTGGCGCCGGCCACCGCACGTGTGATTGCCGCCTACGCAGCAGGAATGTCAGACGACCTGCTCGTTGCAACCCTCATTGCAACGCGCGCACCGGTGGTGGTGTGTCCGGCCATGCACACCGAGATGTGGGAACACCCCGCAGTCCAGGACAACCTCTCGATCTTGCGCAAACGCGGAGTCGCCATCGTCGACCCCGAAGACGGACGTCTCGCAGGGGGTGACATCGGTCGTGGTCGGTTGGCCTCGGCCGAGTCAATCGTGGCCGGAGTTGTTGCGGCGCTCGGCGGGTCCGACAGCGCAGCGGCAAGTGTGCTGGCCGGTCGACACGTGGTCGTGTCTGCGGGTGGTACACGTGAACCCATCGATGCGGTGAGGGTCATCGCCAATCGTTCCAGTGGCAAACAAGGCCACGCTTTGGCTGAAGAGGCGGCCCGTCGCGGGGCTCGGGTCACACTGGTCACCACGGTGCCTTTCGGGGGGAAGACCCACGGACGTATCACGCAGGTTGCGGTCGATACTGCGGCAGAAATGAAAGCGGCTCTCGACGCACAGGCGTCGTCGGCCGACGTGGTCATCATGGCTGCTGCGGTTGCCGACTTCCGTCCGGTGCCCGTCTCTGAAGGCAAGTGGAAAAAGGACGCCGGCGCACCGCCAATCGTGCTCGAGCCCACGCCCGACATCCTGGCTGGGTTGGGTGCGGCGAAGCGTCCGGGCCAGATCCTCGTGGGTTTCGCCGCAGAGACGGAGAATCTTCTCGAAAATGCCCGGGGAAAACTGACGCGCAAGAATCTCGATCTTGTGGTGGCCAACGATGTTTCCCTTCCCCAAGTGGGTTTTGGTCACGACACCAACGCCGTCATCATCGTGAGCCCTACGGGGGTGGTCGACGTGCCGCTGGCCGACAAAAACAGGGTGGCATCACACGTATTGGATAGCGTAGAGAAGTCACTTCACCCCACACAGGAGCATTCGTGAGCAAGTACACGTTCACCTCGGAAAGCGTCACCGAGGGTCACCCCGACAAAATGGCCGACCAAGTCTCTGACGCGGTTCTCGATGCCATCTTGACCCAAGACCCCAACGCTCGTGTCGCCTGTGAAACGCTTCTCACCACCGGTTTGTGCATCGTTGCCGGAGAGATCACCACCAATGCCTACGTGCCGATCCCGGAAATCGCCCGAACGGTCATCAAAGACATCGGCTACGACAACGCTCTCTACGGATTCGACGGCAATACCTGCGGCGTGATGGTCACCCTCGATGCGCAAAGCCCCGACATCGCACAAGGTGTCGACGTCAGCGAAGAGATTCGCAAGGGCAAGAGCGGAGAAGACATCCTCAACAGCCAGGGTGCCGGCGACCAAGGAATGATGTTCGGTTACGCATGTGACGAAACCAGCGACCTCATGCCGTTGCCCATCTGGCTCGCGCACCGCATGGCCGAGCGCCTCACCGAGGTGCGCAAGTCGGGCGCCATTCCGTACCTTCGCCCCGACGGCAAGACGCAGGTCACCTTCGACTACGAAAACGGCAAGCCCGTTCGCTTGAAGACGGTCCTGATTTCCACCCAGCACGCCGCCGAGGCCGATCGTGACACCGTCATTCGCCCCGACCTCATCGAGCAGGTCATTCGCCCGGTGATCCCGGCGCAGTTCGTCAACGACAACTACGAAATCTTCATCAACCCCACGGGCAAGTTCGTGCTCGGCGGGCCCCATGCGGACACCGGCCTCACCGGTCGCAAGATCATCGTCGACACGTACGGTGGCATGGGTCGTCACGGCGGCGGCGCATTTTCCGGAAAAGATCCGTCCAAGGTTGACCGCTCCGGCGCCTATGCAGCGCGCTGGGTTGCCAAGCACGTGGTTGCCTCGGGTGCTGCCACGCGCTGTGAAGTGCAGGTTGCCTACGCAATCGGCGTGGCGCATCCGGTCAGCATCCTCGTCGAAACCTTCGGCACCGAGAAAGTCTCGCCCGAGGCAATCGAGGCCGCTGTGCGTCAGGTGTTCGACCTGCGACCCGCTGCCATCGTTCGCGACCTCGATCTCAAGCGCCCCATCTACCGCAAGACGGCCGCTTACGGTCACTTCGGTCGAGACCTCCCGCAGTTCTCGTGGGAACAGCTCAACAAGCTGGCCGACTTGAAGGCAGCTCTCAAGCTCTGATCACTTCACTGCGCGTCGTTCCCGATGTCAGCGGAATCGACAAGACATTCGACTACGCCGTGCCCGACACGATGGCCCCGCCTCCGGTGGGCTCCATCATCCGCGTCGAACTCCACGGCAGACGCGTTGATGCATGGGTGGTCGAGCACGTCGATGCATCGGGTGCGAACTACGACCTCAAGCCAGTGATCAACGTTCTCTCTGTCGGCCCGTCCGCCGACGTGGTGGATCTCGCGCGTTGGGCGGCTCGTCGATTTGCGGGTCCATTGCGCGCGGTCTTGGCCTCGGCCTCGCCCGACAAGCGCGTCAAGCATTTGCGTTCGTCGTCGCCGAGCAAGCCGGGAACAACCTCGTCGCAGCGTTCCGTGTCCCCGCCAGCCGAGGAACTCCTGGAGCGCGGCGGGGGAGTCCTGGTGTTGCCACCCATGCGCCCGGTTCGGCCGGTGCTCGAGGCGGTCCTGCGTCGTGGGCGTGTGCTTGTGGTGTGTCCGGCGGTGGGTTTTGCCCGCACCGTTGCCGGGGCCTTGCGTCGCGAGGGATTCTCCGTGGCGCTCATGCCCGACGACTGGCAACGCGCAGCCGAGGGAGTCGACGTGGTGGTCGGTGCTCGCAGCGCTGTGTGGGCGCCATGTCCTGGCATGGCCGGAATCGTGATTCTCGACGAGCACGACGAACGCCTCCAAGACGAGCGCAGCCCCGCATGGCATGCACGCGACATCGCCATCGAGCGGGCGGCACGTCTCGGTGTTCCGTGCCTCTTGGTGTCACCGTTGCCAACTGTTGCCGCAGTGCGTTGGGCCGGGTCCGAAAGGATTGCGAGGCCCACCCCACACGATGGCGAC
>JBILKS010000299.1:0-2527 GCA_044376595.1 Ilumatobacteraceae bacterium
GTGACAGCAAGAACCCCGCCGCCGAGAATCACCCAACGACGCACGAGCGCCCCCGTGCCAAGACCGATGAAGATTGCCGCGAGCAGTACGGCTACCCCGAGATAACCAACGAATCGCACCAATTGCATCGCAGCGTCAACCGTTGCATCGGTCTCCTCGCCAGACAAGGCATCGGCAACGACTCCCGACACGTCGTCGGGCACACCTTCACCCACCTTGAAGGTGATGGCGCCATCGACCGGGTGCCCGTCGACCGAAATCACACGGAAGGCAGCCACGTACGTGTCGCTCTCGAGCGTGGGTACATCGACCCGCACGATGGACTTGTCGGCATTGTCCTGTCGAAGCTCGGGCAAGTCGATTTGCTCTCCCCCGCTGTCGTACAACTTGATGTGACCCAATGAGGTCTCCACCGGCTCGTCGAAATCAAACACGATCTGCGGTGGCGATTCGGCCACGGTTGCCCCGGAAGCCGGCACCGAGTTGTCGAGCACGGCGTGGGCCGACACGTTGGTGGCAGGAAGGACCATTGCGGCGCAGCCGATCACGACCGCCAACCATGTCGATGAACGCTTCATCGTGCCCACCGTCGCTTCACGGCCTCAGAAGCCTTCGAGTTTGCCGAGGCCGGCAGGTTCTTCTCTCCCCATCAGCCATGCCAGGCGCTGGTTCTCCGGCAGCGCCAGCGCCTCGGGGGGAAGGCTGGTCATTCCCATCGGCGACCGCGACGTGACACGCATTTCCTGGCGCGGCAGGTCGTAGCGCACGTAGAGGGGATCCCAGTCGCGGTAGGTGATGCGATCGCCAAGATCCATCGTGTGCACTTCGACTTCGCGCCAGCGCAGCAGGGGAAGATCCACCGCCGGTACGACCGCGCCACTGGTTTGTCGCCCCGAGCCCTGCCAGGCAGAAGCGGAGGACGTGGCCCATGCCCCTTCGACCGCGTAGATGGAACTGCGCACGCGATGAAAGAGACGTTCGGCGCCCAACTGTGCATCGCTGTGGATTCCTTCTTCGCGAAATGTCTTGCCACCCGGATACTGCTCGCCCTGGACGCCGCGTTCGGCTTCGGCAAACAGATGCACGTGGCTGTCGGCGTTGCGCGCCAAGTGTGCCAACACGTGTGCCCGCGACCAATTGGGCAACAGCGACGGGGCGGCAATCCATGCATCACGCTCTGTCTCCGGGATGCCCCCCAGCAGATCGAGGAGTCTCTGGTGGGCTCGCGCACACCCCTCGACACAGTTGTCGACGTATCGAGGATCGAAAACCGGTCTGTCGTTGGTGGCGGAATCGCTCATCACTAGATCATTGTCGCTGATCAAGGCTGATCAATGCATCGAACAACTTGTCGGAACTTTCGGGGGTGGCACCCTCGGAGAGCACCGCATACGACACACCGTTGTTGCCGGCGATGGCGGCACTGCGCACACGAGCCAACGAACCGGTGTGGCCCCAGTAGCCATTGCGATATCGCAAGCCGTTGCGGTAGTGCGCAACCGGATTTTCGCGGTGGAGAAATGTCATCCACTGATCACCGAGAAGTTTGTCACCGGGAGTGGCGGGTTCCAGTGCGTCCATCAGCAGCGCCACGTTGAACGCCGATGTCACCCATGCTCCCGCACCCCCCAACACACGCGTGGCATGTGTCCATGTGTCGAGGTACCCACCCCACACTCCGAGCGGCTGCCACACCAACTGTCGCGCCGCAAACGCAAAATCCCGCTTGGTCACTTCCTCGACGAGAACAGTGAGCAACACGTAGTTGTCGTTGGAATACTTGTACTGCCCCGCCGATGATGTGTCGAGCGTGGCAGCAAGCTTCGCGTAACCCCGATAGTGCGCGATTCCCGACGAGACGGCGCGCAGATTGTTCGACTGCGATCCCGTGACGTGGTTGAGAAACGCCGAGACGGGCTGCTCCCCCAGCACAGTGTTCGCACCCTCCGGGAAATAGTCAGGGATGTACCGGCTGATCGGGTCGCTGAGTTTCACGTCACCCCGCTCGGCCAATCTCAACACGGCCACGGCGGTGAGAGTTTTCGAGATCGAAGCCAAGTGCAACGGCGTGAAGGCATTGGCATTGCGCCCGTCGCTTGCCACAATCTCCCGGTTGCGTACCGCAACGACCGCGGTACGACCGCTGGTACGCGACAACACGGACCTGAGCGACCAGTCACGGGCCGAGACATCTGCGGAAGGTGATGCAGCCGACACCGCGCACGCCACACCCAGGGCAACGCACACAACCCACGCCCTTCGCTTCACCCCGTCAGGCTACGGTACGGATCTACCGGTGTGACCCCGCAAGCCGGAGGCCCAGCTGGTTCGCTGTCACAGACCGTTGTCGGCTGGGCGGTACGGAATGACCACCACCGTGCCGTCGGGCGAGTGATGAACCCGGGCAGACACGCCGTAGAACTCGGCAAGCGTTTCTTGACGCAACACCTCGGCTGCGGTGCCACTGGCCACGCGATACCCCTGATGCAAGAGGCAGAGGCGGTCTGAATACAAGCCTGCGAGCGTG
>JBILKS010000300.1:0-2523 GCA_044376595.1 Ilumatobacteraceae bacterium
CTGCTCAACAACACATCGATCGAGCGCTGCCACTCACCACCGGGGATGTCGGCCACTGGTCCGATGGCCCCGAGAATGCCCGCGTTGTTGAACATGCAGTCGATCCGGCCGAAATGCTTCACCGCGCTGGCAACCAACGCTTCCACCTCGTTCTCCTTGGCCACGTCGGTTTTCACGAAGAGTGCTTTGTCGCCGAAACCAGCGGCGAACTTCTTGCCCGCTTCTTCCTGAATGTCGGCGACGACGACTCGTGCCCCTTCGTCGATGAACCGCCGCACTGTTCCGGCACCGATTCCCGATGCTCCGCCGGTGATGACCGCCACCTTGTTGTCGAGACGTCCCATTGTTCCCCCGATTCGTTTCTCATGTGCCGTGCGTCGCCGGCAATCGCACTACGTTAGAGGGCATGTCATCCAAGCCCAGTGTCAGCATTCCTTCCGAAAATCCCCCGAGCCAACTGGTCATCGAAGACCTGGTAGTGGGCACCGGCGACGAGGCGGTAAAGGGTCGCAATGTCGATGTTCACTACGTGGGTGTTGCCTGGAGCAATGGAAAGCAATTCGATGCATCGTGGGATCGCAACGAAACCTTCGAGTTTCGTCTCGGTGCTGGGCAAGTGATTGCCGGTTGGGATCAGGGTGTCGTGGGAATGAAAGTGGGGGGCCGTCGTCAACTCACGATTCCGCCCGACATGGGGTACGGAAGTCGTGGTGCTGGCGGCGTCATCAAAGGTGGCGAGACGCTCGTCTTCGTTGTGGATCTGCTGAACGTTTTCTGAGCTGCTTCTTCGGTAGCCTGAGGGCAACCGAAAAGAGTGGTGCATCATGAACATCCTCGTAGTGGGTGCCGGAGGCGTCGGAGCCTCCATGGCCTCCATCGCCGAGACCAGGTCGTTCTTCACACAGTTTGTGTTGGCCGACATCAGCAAAGAGCGTGCGGAAGAGGCCATTCAGGCCCTCGACGATCCCGGAAGGTTCCTTGCCGAAAAGGTCGATGCTCGGAGCGAAGCGGATCTTGTGGCCTTGATCCAACGAGTCAAAGCGGACATCGTGGTGAATGCCTGCGACCCGCGCCTCAACGACCCCATCTTCAATGCGGCGTTCACGGCTGGGTGCAACTACATCGACATGGCCATGAACCTGAGCGAGCCACATCCCACCAACCCCTACGAAGAAGTCGGCCAGCCCTTGGGCGCCGAGCAACTTGCCGCCGACGACCAGTGGCGCGAGAAGGGTTTGTTGGCACTGGTGGGCATGGGTGTCGAACCCGGGCTCAGCGACATTTTCGCGCGTTATGCGGCCGACCATCTGTTCGACGAGATCGACGAAATCGGTGTTCGCGACGGATCCAACCTGTCGATTGACGGTTTGGACTTCGCGCCAACGTTCTCCATTTGGACAACCATCGAAGAATGTCTGAACCCACCCATCGTGTGGGATTCCAGTCGGGGTTTGTACACCACCGACTGTTTCAGCGAACCCGAAGTGTTCCACTTCCCCGCTGGTATCGGCCCGGTGGAGTGCGTCAATGTTGAGCACGAAGAAGTGCTGCTGATTCCGCGTGAAGTGAAGTGCAACCGTGTCACGTTCAAGTACGGACTCGGAGCCGAGTTCATCGACTGGTTGAAGACGTTTGCCTATCTGGGTCTCGACAGCACAGAGAAAATTCGCGTCGGCGATGTGGCCGTGTCGCCTCGCGACGTGCTGGCTGCGGTCTTGCCCAACCCGGCGAAACTCGGTCACCTGATGCACGGAAAAACATGTGCCGGCACCTGGGTGCGGGGCACGTACGACGGCAAGCCACGCGAGGTGTACCTGTATCACGTGGCTGACAACGAGACCACCATGCGTGAATGGGGTTCTCAGGCCGTTCTGTGGCAGACAGCAGTGTGTCCAGTGGTGGCACTCGAGCTCTTGTGCAATGGTGCATGGAAGGGAGCCGGAGTACGCGGGCCCGAAGCGTTCGACGCCGTGCCGTTTCTCAACCTGCTCGGCGACTACAGCACGCACCACGGAATGGTCGAGATGGGTCCGGGTCTGTGGCCGCGTCCCAAGCCCACTGGTCAGCCCGGGTGGGACCGACCTGTTCGACGCGCAATCGTGCCCGCCTAGGGCGTAACGTCTGTCACATGACAGCTACAGATCCAGGAATCCGCAGGTCGCCCGGCATCTCCTATCAAGAGTTGCTCGACACCGACACGCATCCCGTTCCCGAAGTTCTGCGTTTGGAGTCGGCGCGCTATCTCGGATCAGCCGACATCGACATCGATCGCTTCATCAAGCGTGAATGGCACGAGCGCGAGAAGGATCGCCTCTGGGGCCGCGTGTGGCAGATGGCATGTCGCGAAGAGCACATTCCCAACCCAGGTGACTACATCGTCTACGAAATCACCAACAAGTCGTACATCGTCATTCGCACCAGCAACGGTGAAATCAAGTCGTACGTCAACGCATGTCTGCATCGCGGACGCCAGCTGAAGCATTACGACGGCAACTGCAGCGAGTTGCGGTGCCCGTTCCACGG
>JBILKS010000301.1:0-2512 GCA_044376595.1 Ilumatobacteraceae bacterium
GCATCGCGACGTGGTGCCGCTCTTGTCCGAACTGCGCAGTGCAACGACCGAGACACGTCACATCATCGACGACGCCCGCGAGGATCTGGCCCGATTCGACCGGGTTCTGGGTTCGGCTGAATCCATCAGTGAGGCAGTGGCCGACACGTCGCGTGTGGCGCGAACTGTGCTGTCGGCGCCCGTCATCAAGGTTGCGGCACTCGCCAGTGGAACCAAGCAGGCTGTGAGTTCCCTTGCGGGCAAAGGCGACAAGCAGGACGACGCCAGATCTTCGAGACGGGCGAAGCGTTCCGCCAAACGACGTCGCTAGCCTGATCCCATGCGCAGAGTGACGTGGTTCATCGCTGGTTTTGTCGTTGCGCTCGTGGGCGGCGGATACGCCAAGCGTCGCGTGCGCGCGGCGGCAACACAAATGGCGCCCACGCGGGTTGCGCAACGCGCAAAGGGCCGGCTCGGTTCGGCTGTGGGTACGGTCAAACACCGGGTGACAGACGCAGTGTCCGAAGGTCGTGCAGCGATGCATGCCAAAGAAGAGGCATTGCAACCCAAATCTTGAACCGATCGGGATCCACTCGCACGGGTAGCATCTCGGGCGATGTCTGACTTCACTCGTCCTCGTTCAGCCAACGAAGTTCGCGATGCTTTTCGCGGATTCTTCGCAGATCGTGGTCACTCGAGGGTCGACTCGGCCAGCCTGATTCCCCACGATCCAACGGTGCTCTTCACTGTGGCAGGCATGGTTCCGTTCAAGCCGTATTTCGTCGGCGACGAGGTGGCTCCGTACTCGCGGGCCGTGAGCGTTCAGAAGTGCGCCCGTGCCGGCGGAAAGCACAACGACCTCGACGATGTCGGTCGCACCAAGCGCCACCTGGTCTTTTTCGAGATGCTCGGCAACTTCAGTTTCGGTGACTATTTCAAGGAAAGCGCCATCCCGTGGTCGTGGGAGTTGGTGACCGAAGTGCTCGGCTTCGACGGTGAACAACTGTGGATCACGGTTCACGAAAGCGACGACGAAGCCGAGGCCATCTGGCACGAGCAAGTTGGTGTGCCGATGAGTCGCATCCAGCGCCTCGGCGACAAGGACAACTTCTGGCAGATGGGGGAGACAGGTCCCTGCGGGCCGTGCTCCGAAATTCACATCGACCGGGGTTCTGCTTTCGGGCCGGATGGGGGACCACTCAACGACCCCCACGGCGACCGCTTTCTCGAATTCTGGAACCTGGTGTTCATGCAGTACAACCAGGCTGCAGACGGGACGCGCACGCCGTTGCCCAAGCCGTCCATCGACACGGGTGCAGGACTCGAGCGCATCCTCGCGCTCATGCAAGGGACCGACTCGGTGTGGGAGACCGACGTGCTCTTCCCGTTGGTCGATCAGGCGCAGTCCCTCACCGGGCGACGATACGTTGCGGGCGACTACGACGATCGCTCCAGTTTCAGCTTGCGTGTTCTCGCCGAACATGCACGCTCGTCCACCATGCTCGTCAACGACGGTGTCTTTCCTTCGAACGAGAACCGCGGGTACGTTCTGCGCCGCATCATTCGCCGCGCCGTGCGTCACGCCTATCTCCTCGGCACGGAAAAGCTGGTGATGCCGTCGCTCGTGTCGACCGCCGTCGACGTCATGGGAAGCGCCTACCCAGATCTCGTCAAGAATCGCGATTTCATCGTCGACGTGCTCACCCGGGAAGAAGAGCGTTTCCGTCACACCCTGAAGACCGGACTCCAGATTCTCGACGACGAACTCGACAAGAGCCAGGGTCTTCTCTCTGGCTCGGCAGCGTTTCTCCTGCACGACACGTACGGCTTTCCTCTCGAGCTCACGCAGGAAATTGCATCCGAAAGGTCGATCAATGTCGACCTCGGCGGCTTCGACACCGAGATGACGCAACAGCGCGAACGTGCCAAGCAGGCCCGCAAGGGTGGCAAGGTCTCCGACGAGCGCATGAACGACTACCGGTCGATCATGGATGCCAACGGCGTCACCACCTTTGTCGGGTACACCGATGCCGTTGCCTCTGCCAAAGTCGTGGGGCTCCTCGACAGCGCCGATGACGACGGCTTTTTCGAGGTGTTTCTCGACACCACTCCCTTCTATGCCGAGAGTGGCGGGCAGGTGGGCGACACCGGAAGCATTGTGTGTGACGAGTTTGCTCTCGACGTGATGGACACCACCTTCGCCCTGCCGGGCCTGCGCAAACATGTGTGCCGGGTGTCGCGGGGAATACCCAAGGTAGGCAGCACGGTGGTTGCCGCCATCCACGACGATCGTCGATCATCCATCCGCAGGCATCACACCGCTACCCACGTCTTGCACTGGGCACTTCGTCACGTCTTGGGAGAGCACGTGAAGCAGGCGGGATCCCTCGTCGAGCCCGACAGGCTGCGCTTCGACTTCAGTCATTTTGCGGGCGTCACCGAAGAAGAGTTGGCCCGCGTCGAGCAACTCGCCAACCTCGAGGTTCTTGCCAACAGCGGAGTCGATGCATACGAAACGTCGAAGGACGAAGCC
>JBILKS010000302.1:0-2508 GCA_044376595.1 Ilumatobacteraceae bacterium
GAACGATTGTTGCCGGGGTTGATCGACACCCATATTCATGCGCCGCAATGGCCACAGTTGGGGACCGGGTTGGATCTGCCGTTGGAGAAGTGGCTGTTTGATTACACGTTTCCGCTCGAGGCTCGGTATGCCGATGTCGGATTTGCCGAGATGGTGTGGAATCGGATGGTGCCGACGTTGTTGCGCCACGGCACCACGACGGCGGTGTACTACTCGTCCATCCACAACGAAGCAACACGGTTGTTGGCCGAGGCGTGTGTTCGGCACGGACAGCGAGCCTTCGTGGGCCGCGTGGGAATGGACCATTCGGAGGGAACGCCCGAGTGGTACCGCGATGCGAGTGCGGAGGCGGGGATTGCGGCCTCGGGTGCATCTATCGACGAGATTCGAGGAGTTGCGGGCGCCGACGGATTGGTGGCACCGATCATCACGCCCCGTTTCATTCCGGCATGTACGGATGAGTTGTTGCGGGGGATGGGTGAGTTGGCTGCATCGACCAGCGTGCTGGTGCAGACGCACTGCTCGGAGTCGGATTGGGAACACGGATACGTGCTGAATCGATTCGGCAAGCGTGATGCGGAGATGTTGGCCGAGTTCGGTTTGATGCGACGCGGCACGGTCCTGGCGCACGGCGACCATTTGTGCGACGACGATTTCGATCTGATCCGTGGAGTCGGCGCTGGGGTGGCGCACTGTCCGTTGTCGAACTCGTACTTCGCCAACGCGGTGTTTCCTTTGCGTCGCGCACAAGCAATGGGCGTGAACGTGGGGCTGGGCTCAGACGTTGCGGGCGGTTCGCTGCCGGGTTTGTTGCCGCAGTGCGGCCATGCGGTGACGGCATCGCGCATGTTGGAAGACGGAGTGGACGGATCGCGTGACGCGCGTGAACGCGGTGTTCCCGATTCGCGGGTGGACATCATTGCGGCGTTCCATGCGGCCACCGTGGGCGGCGCAAAGATGCTGGGCATTCCGGCCGGGTTGATCGCACCGGGGAATCACTTCGATGCATTTGTGGTGAAGGTGAGCGACTCGATGTCGGGCATGCACATGTACGACAACCTCGACAACGAGACGCGCATGTTCGAGAAGATCGTTCGGCTTGCCGGCCCCGCCGACATCACCAAGGTATGGGTGGGTGGCAAGCAAGTAGTGGGGAACTGAGACTCATCTTCGTCACGCATCCGCCTGATTGGGGACATGCAAAAGGGGTGGGCCGGGAGACCCACCCCTTTCGCCATTGCGGCTGGTGATCGGTGATCAGCCGGGGATTTCTCCCACGATGCCTTCCACCAAGTAGTCCATGCCCATGAGCTCTTCGTAGGTGGCCTGAACGCCCTCTGCGAGAATCTCATTGCCCTTGTTGTCCTTCAGCGGGCCGGAGAACATGACTCCGGAGTTGCCCACGACAACGGCCTGCTTCTCGGCGATGAGCGCCTTGGTCTCGTCGCTGACAATCTTGCCGATCGGGGCCAACACGATGTGGCCGTCGGCCATGTCGCCGTAGTAGTTGCCGGCAACCCAGGTGCCCTCGAGGGCGGCCTTGACGCGCGGAATCTCGTACACCGACCAGTCGTAGGTGGCGGCGCTCAGCCAGACGTCGGGGAAGTTTCCGCTCTGGTCGGAGTCGTAACCCGACCACGGAACGCCCGCGGCGTTGGCGGCTTCACCCGAGGCGGGCGAGTCCTGGGCAACCACACCGATGGTGTCTGCACCCTCGGCAATGAGGGCTTCTGCTGTCTTGCGCTCGAGAGCCGGATCGAACCAGGTGTTGGTCCACACCAGGTTGACGGTGGCTTCGGGGTTCACGGCACGAGCACCGAGTGTCCATGCGTTGATGCCGCGGAGCACTTCGGGGATCGGGAACGATGCGAGAAGGCCGAGCTTGCCGGTCTTCGATGCAGAGCCCGCGGCCATGCCGGTGAGCCATGCAGCATCTTCAGCTGCGCCCGTGAACTGCGAGAGGTTCGGTGCACTCTTGTAGCCGGTGGCGAACTCGAAGCAGATGTCCGGGTACTTCTCGGCTGCGGTTGCGAAGGCATCCTGGAAACCGAACGAGGTACCGAAGATCATCGTGTTGCCGTCGGCAATGAGGTCTTCGACAACCTGCAGGGTCTGGTCGCCTTCGGGGACGTTTTCCTTGTAGGTGGTGATGATCTCGTCACCGAACTCGGCCTGAACGGCTTCGCGGCCCTTGTTGTGGGCAGTGGTCCAGCCACCGTCGTTGATGGGTCCGACATAGACCCAGGCGGCCTTCAGCGGCTCGTCTTCGCTGGCGCGGCAGGAACGACCTTCGGCGCTTGCATCCCACGGCGTGAAGTTGGTTTCCCAGGAAACCGAACCGGGCTCAGAAGGTGCATCGGTGGCGGCAGCCGTGGTGTCTTGCGTGGCGGCCGTGGTGTCTGCTGTAGCAGTGGTCTCCTCGGTGGCTGCCGTGGTGTCTTCGCTGGATGACTCGTCGTCGCTGCTACAGGCCACGAGACCTGCGCCGATGACGACAGTGGCTGCCAG
>JBILKS010000030.1:0-8317 GCA_044376595.1 Ilumatobacteraceae bacterium
GCCAACAACGGCATCGCCTCGTCGTACAGCTTCTGCACACGATCGAGGTCGAAGTTGCCGTAGGTGCTGTCGGGGCCGTTGCCACCGATTCCCAGGCTCGTGAAGAGCTCGAAGCCCGCGGCGTTCAACTCCGGCGTGATGGTCCAGTAGTTGTTGTAGGTCTTTGTGATCTCTACCAATGCATCACCGACCGGTGTCGGATCGGCGAGGTAGTCCACCCAAGCCTGCTGCAACTTCGGAACAAGCACTTCGAGACACGGGCTCAGCTCTTCCAAACGGTCGGTGAGCACGCTGTACATGGCCGGGTACGGCTGCCAGCCGAGATCGTGGATCAAGGCGTAGTCGATCGGTGCCGGGGCTCCGTCTTTCCAGTTGATTTCGTTCTCGTACTTGTAGGTCTCGTTGGTGACGAAGCCCTGCTGGATGAAGTTGCCGCCGTCGGCAATCCACTGATCGGGGGATCCGCCGTAGTTCGGGTCACTCTGGTCCTTGGTGATGTAGCCCTTGCCCAGCAACCAATCCATGTAGGTGGTTCCCGAGAAGTGCGAAATGCGCGCACCGGACTTGCCGAGGCTGGCCGGATCCTTCGCGTCGATGTCGAGTTGCTCCGGATCCCACATGAGGAACTGGGGGTTGATCTCCAGCGTGGTGGCAACGCCCGTTGCTCGGACAGTGCCCGAGCTCTGGATGATGTCGTCGGTGTTCACATAGCCCAACGTGATGTCCTGATCCGTCTTCATCACGGAGAGAACCGGCTGGAACTCGATGGCATCACCACCGGCGCGAATCTCGACGGTCTCGATTCCACCCACCTTGTAGGCATCTGCGATGGGGCCGGAGTAGGTGAACAGCTCAGGGTTGGCCTCTCCGCCGGCGCCAATCAGCTGATAGGTGCCGCCGTGCTCGATTTCCGGCCACCAGTCGGTCTGGATCACGAGATTGGTGGGACACACGGCCTCACCGGTCTCGGTGGCGGTGGTGTCAGCGGTGGCAGTGGTGTCAGCCGTGACTTCTTCGGTTGCGGTGGTGTCTTCAGTGGTTGTCTCGTCGTCGCCACCACAGGCGGCGATCACGAGACCTGCAGCAGCCACAAGGGCGGCAATGCGGCGGGTGGATCGTTTCATGGACAGGTGTTCCTTTCGGGTGTGGGTGGATTGTGGAACATCACAAGCGGCCGTTAAGCCGATTGCGCCTCCGACTCGTGCCAATCGCGCAGCGAACGATTGGCCAGCCAGCCGATGAGGATGTAGATGGCTACGCCAAGGGCGGAAGCCAAGATCACGCCGCCAAAGAGCTTCTCGTATTCGAGTCGCTTGGCGTAGTTGTTGAGCAGGCGCCCGAGTCCGAGGTCGCCGCGCGAAAAGAAGAAGTCGGCCACCAATGCGCCGATGACGCACAGCCCTGCACCGATACGAAGCCCAGTGAAGATCGACGGCAAGGCTGCGGGGAACAACAACTTGCGGAACCGGGTTGCCCGGCCCACGTTGTTCAGGGTGAAGAGGTCTTGATGACCGCGATCCACCGACTTGAGGCCGAACAAGAAACTCGTGAGAATCGGAAAGATCGCCACCAGCACACACGTGACGATGCGCGCGGTGCGCGTTGGTCCGAACCACACCGAAAACAGCGGTACGAGAGCCAGAATCGGAATGGTCTGGAGCGCCACCGCATACGGGAACAAGGCACGCTCGACAGTGCGATTGCTGGCCATCAACACCGAACCCAGCAACGCCAACACGGAGGCGATGAGAAATCCGAAGAGAGCAATGCGACCCGTGTTCACCAATCCTTCGAACAGTTCTGATCGCGCAATGTCGTCGAGGAAGGCGTTGTCAATGACGGCGTGGGGTGGCGGAACGATGAATTTTCTGTTCTCGCTGAGAATCACATAGTGCACCGCATACCAAATGCCGATGAACGCACCGAATGCGACGACGGGCGGGGCGTATGCCTTCACTGCCTCGAATTCTGATCGTTTGGTGCTCATGCGTGGGCCTCTTTCAAGGCCTCGGAGACCTTGCCGCACATTTCGGCGAACTCCGGCGAATAGCGAATATCGTGTTGGCGCGGATAGTCCCAGGGCACAGAGAAGTCGGCGATGATACGGCCCGGCCGAGCAGACATGCACAGGACACGCGTGGAGAGGAACACGGCTTCGGGAATGGAGTGCGTGATGAAGAGTCCGGCAAACCCTTCATGGACAAAGAGTCGCAAGAGTTCGTCTTGGAGACGCTCGCGCGTGATTTCGTCGAGGGCACCGAAAGGCTCGTCGAACATGAAGACGCTGGGCTTCATGACCAATGACCGCGCCAGCGACGTGCGCATCTTCATGCCGCCCGACAACTGCTTGGGGTACTTGTCTTCGTTGCCCGTGAGTCCGACGAGTTCGATGGCGTGACGGGCGCGCTCGGATCGCTCGGCCTTGGAGGCACCCTGCAGCTCTGCATTCAGTTCGACGTTTCGCTGAACTGTGCGCCACGGCAAGAGCGTGGAGTCTTGAAAGACATAGCCGAGGCTTTGACGATCAGTGAGGCACTCGCCGAGCGACTGCGGCGTGAGGCCCGAAGCCACGCGCAGGAGGGTGGACTTCCCGCAGCCCGACGGACCGACGATGGTGACGAACTCCCCCGCCGCAACAGAAAATGAAACATTGTCGAGCGCATGGGTTCCATCGGGGAACGTCACGGAGACATTGCGGAACTCGAGTCGCGCAGCATCGGATGACTGCGCGGCACCAGATTCGAAGCGATCAGGCATGGTCATCATGTCTCCCGTTGAACATAGGTGACGCGTGTGAACGCACGGCAATCGCCACCGTTTACTTTGTGTTAACAGAGCGTACGACATGAACGATTCAGCCGGTGTGCCAAAGTTGAAGCCATGCACGAGAACCCCGCGTCAAGCGACATCTCATTCGGTTGGCTCTCACCTGTGATCGGCAATCGATGGAGCAACCACCAGCCCATCGTGATGTTCCAAGAACGACATATTCTGCCCACTGCGCTTCGGCATTTCGACTCGTTGTGGGTGGCAGATCACTTCTACGGCTTCGACGCTGCGACGGACCCGTTCATGGAGGCGTGGACCACCATGACATGGCTGGCGGCCAAGTTCCCCGATGTCATGCTGTGCCACCACGTACTGGGGCAGGGCTACCGCAACCCCGCTCTCACGGCCAAGATGGCGGCCACCCTGCAGGTGCTGTCGGGCAACCGCTTCATCCTCGGAATCGGCGCCGGTTGGCGCGAAGACGAGTACCGCGCCTACGGCTACGACTTTCCCCGGCCCGCGGTCCGCTTCGCCCAGCTCGAGGAACTGATCCACATCTGCCGACTCATGTGGACCGAGGACAGCCCGTCGTTCACGGGGAAGCACTACTCCATCGCCAATGCGGCCGCACCGCCCAAGCCCGATGTGGTGCCACCCATCTGCATCGGAGCGTTCGGCGAGCAGGTCGGGCTTCCCTTGGTTGGTCGCCTGGCCGACATGTGGAATGCCTCGACATTCGGCGACGAGGCCCGCTGGCTGAAAAAGCGCGACATCGTACGAGCAAGCGCCGAGAAAGCCGGCCGCAACCCCGTGGACATCACGATCTCGGTCACCGTCGAACGGGCGCTACCCACGACCGATCAGGAGTCGGAGGCCATTCGCCTCGACCTCGAACGCTTGGTCACCCTGGGGGTGACCCACTTCGTGATGGATTTCGGTCACCCGCAGGACACCGAACCCGTAATTCGATTCGTGGACCAGGTGCTGAACCCCATGAAGGGTCGCTAGGAAGATTGGAGCGGGTGACGGGAATCGAACCCGCATAGCCAGCTTGGAAGGCTGGAACTCTAGCCATTGAGCTACACCCGCATGGGAACGTCAGGATAGCGAAAAGTCGGGCCCGGAACACCGTTTCAGTCAGCGTTTGCTCGATCTTTGCGAGCCTTCACCACCAGCACGACCACACCAACGGCAATCAGTGCGACCACCGCGTACTGCAGCACGTCACCCCACTTGCCGGCCTTCTCCCACTGATCGCCAAGCCCCCACCCGATGGACACCCACACGATGTTCCACACCAGGGAACCCGCGGCAGTGAGCAATGTGAACTTGAGGAGAGGCATCTTTTCCGCCCCTGCGGGGATGCTGACCACCGAACGCACAACAGGTATGAGCCGACCGAACAACACCACGGCAGTTCCGTGACGCTCGAACCATGTGAAGCCCTTGTGTACGTCTTTGCGCTTCAGCCCCACGAACTTGCCCACGGTTGCGAGGAAACGCTCGAGCCGCTCCTCGCTGAGCAGTCGACCAATCCCGTAGAGGAAGTAGGCCCCAATCACAGAGCCCACAGTGGCGGCAATCACCGCCCCAACAAATCCGAATCGGCTCTCGCTGACGTTGAACCCCGTGAGTAACAACACGAGCTCTGAAGGGATCGGCGGAAACACATTCTCCAACGCCACCAGAAGGGCGACGCCGACGAGGCCAATGGAATCGATGAAATCTGCCGCCCAATCAATCACTCGATCGACGCTAGTTCACCACCGGTACAGACATTCGGATCACGTTTCACCGCTTGGCGTAGCCTTCCTGCATGACTCCCGAGGACGACATTCGCACGCAACGCGGCCTTGTCGTTCCGGGCGGTGCGCTTCAGTGGACCTTTGCGCGCGCCGGTGGCGCGGGAGGCCAGAATGTCAACAAGGTGTCGACCAAGGTGTCGCTCACAGTGGCCCGCAACGACATCGCGGGATCACGATTCCTTCGCGAACGTATCGCCGGCTCGCTGCCGGATCTGATCCGCGTGTCGAGCCAGACGAGTCGCAGCCAGTGGCGCAACCGGCAACTCTGTGTCGAACGGCTGATCGAAATCATCGACACGGCGGCATCGCCCCCGCCTCCCCCGCGACGAGCATCGCGCCCCTCCAAGGGATCCGTCGAGCGTCGGCTCGCCAGCAAGAAACACGAAGGCGAAAAGAAGAAATCCCGCTCGGCGCGCGACTGGTGAACGACGCGGCTTCATGCTCTCGTTTCTCGTTCAGCGCTTCCAGCCGTCTTCTTTCATTCGTGCCGTGAACTGGGTGCCCGGCGGATCCACCGCCCACGTTGCCGATTCGCCCCACGTGTCTCCGTACACCAAGTCGGCCATTGGAGCGCGACGAACCGGGCCGTGCGCACCCACTGGCCTTCCCAAAGTGATCGTTGCCATGACAGAGGCATTGTCGGGAAGCCCCAGAAGTTGTGTCAACTCGTCGTTCACCGGCCCGTGAAACGCCGTCAAGACTCCGCCGTAGCCCAGCCCCCGTGCGGCCAGGAGAATGTTCTGGCACGCAGGGTAAATGGAAGCACCTTCGAGATTCATGGCGGCCCGGTAACGCACCAGTACGGGGAGAACAACAACCGGGACACGGGAAAAGTTGTCGACGTACTCGTCCATGGAAGCTGCCATACGGGCTTTGGGTGAGTCGGCAACCACACCACTGCCCTTTTCGTAGCCGTCGTTCGACCGCTTTGCACCCCAGATCGATCGCGCGCCGCGCGCAATCAACTCCTTGACTTGTCGCGATTTTTCCGAGTCGGTAAAAACGAGAAATCGAAACGGCTGGCGATTCGATCCGCTCGGTGCCCGCGTGGCAGCGAACATGATGTCGCGCAACACCTTGTCGGGTACGGATTCGTCGCGGTAACGACGAATCGCCCTGGTGGTTGCCAGACCATCCAAGAGCCCGACGGTGTCGGGTGCGACGGGAAAATCGACCTCACTCAAAGATCATCACTCCGTCGTTCACCGGTTCCTTGAGGAACATCTTCTTGTCCTTCTTGTAGTCCTGAGGGTTCACCCACGGTTCGCGATCACCCTGGCGCGGGAATCTGTCCATGACCCGCTTCATGTAGTTGGGGCTGAACTGATCGATCCACGGGCGCTCGGGCATCTCGGCATCCGACGTCCGCAACGTTGGCGTGCACTTTGTGGTTGCGGTGCGCGACATGTGATTCATCAATCGGCACACGTACTGACCAGTGAGATCGGAGCGCAGGGTCCACGAGGCATTCACGTAACCGAACGACGATGCGAGATTGGGAACCCCGGAGTACGCCATGCCCTTGTAGGTCCATGTCTTGCCGAAATCGACCGGGTTTCCGTCGACCACGAACTCCATCTCCCCCAGAGTCACGAGTTCGAGACCTGTGGCCGTGACGATGATGTCGGCATCGAGATGCTCTCCCGACGTCAGTTGGACGCCGGTCTCGGTGAACGTTTCGATGGTGTCGGTTTCCACCGATGCCGATCCGTTGCGAATGGCGGTGAAGAGGTCACTGTTCGGCACCAGGCAGAGTCTCTGGTCCCACGGGTTGTACGTGGGGGTGAAGTGCTTTTCGATGTCGTAATCGGGACCCAGTTCTTCGCGCAACTTGCCCAGAATGTATTCCTTTACTTTTTCCGGGCGGACTCGTGTCTGTTTGTACACCTGCTGCTGCATGGTGATGTTCTTCAAGCGAGTCGCGCGGTACGCCAGCATCGACGGGAGGAATCGACGCAGTCGGTTGGCCCACTTGTCGATGTCGGGAGACGACACCACCCATGTCGGTGAGCGCTGCAACATCGTGACGTGCGCCGCTGTTCGGGCCATGGCCGGCACCAGGGTCACCGCGGTGGCTCCGGAACCAATGACCACCACACGCCTCCCTGCGTAGTCGAGATCCTCGGGCCACTTCTGTGGGTGCACGATGCTTCCGGCGAACTTTTCCTGCCCCCGGAAGGCTGGCTGATGACCCTGCTTGTAGCTGTAGTAGCCCGAGCACATGAACAGGAAATTGCACGTGAACGCAATCGACTCACCGGTGTCGACACGGACACCACATACGGTCCACATCGACGTGGTCGACGACCACTCGGCCGATGTGATGGAAGTTCCGAATCGAATGTGCCGTGCGATGTCGTACTGCGCAACGGTGTCACGGAGGTACTCCATGATCGACCCCGCGTCTGCGATGGACTTTTCGTGTGTCCACGGCTTGAACGAATAGCCAAGCGTGTGCATGTCGCTGTCGGAGCGCACTCCCGGGTAGCGGAACAGATCCCACGTGCCGCCGATGTCGCTGCGTGCTTCGAGGATCGCAAAGGTGCGGTGCGGACAGTCGCGCTGGAGAAAGTGGGCGGCGCCGATACCCGAAATGCCGGCCCCCACTACCACGACGTCGAAGTGTTGGATTCCTGGACTACTGCTACCCACCACCTAGTTCTACCGCAGATCCCGGACTCTCGGGACCTGCCTGCCGGCCAGGCCTCACTCTTCGACAATGAACGTCGTGTGCATTCCGTTGGCGTAGTGGCCCGCGATGTTGCACAACAACTCATAGGTGCCAGCTTCGAGCTCGACCTTCAGCACCTTGGCCTCGTTCGCCGGCCATTCAGCTATCTCGTCGACGACTTCGATGCCCTTGTCTTCTTCGTCGAAGCGGTTGTTCTCTCCGAGGGGGATCTCCCCCGGTTCGTAGTCGGTACGCGCCACCAAAAACTCGTGATACATCACACCAAAGTTTGCGATGGCGAAAACGACTTCGCCGGCCTCTGCGCGCTGTGCGTCGACACGAACGAACCACTCCCCGACACTTCCCGTGATCTTGTTGGCAACCCGGTTCGGGACGGTTGACGCCGACGTCTCGGCTGACGGCGCATCATCAGGATCTTCCGCACAGCCGAAGAGCACGACAGCGACGACCCCACCCAGCAGCAAACGACGTCGTTTCGTTCTTTTCTTCAACCACATATGCATGACCAGTGGATAGCCCGAGGACACGAGGAGCCCTCAGGACTTCTCTCCTGTCCTTGGCGTGGCAAATCCCGACTGATAGGGTCGGGATTCCATGTCGGTCTTGGTCTTTGCTCTCGTCGGCGCCCTCGCGCAACTCATCGACGGCACCTTGGGCATGGCGTTCGGTGTCACCTCCAGCAGCCTTCTCGTCGTGTTCGGCGCCACCCCAGTGGCAGCCAGTGCGGCGGTGCACTTCGCAGAACTGGGAACCACCTTCGCCTCGGGCGCCTCGCATTGGCGGGCGAAGAACGTGGACTGGCGCATCGTCGTTCGTCTGGGCGTCCCAGGGGCCGTGGGAGCCGCAATCGGCGCAACGGTCCTCTCGCGCTTCTCCCTGGCCGACGCCAAAGTATGGATGGCGTGGCTCTTGGTAACGCTCGGGTGTGTCTTGCTGGTTCGGTTCGGGTTCGGTGTGCGCTTGGTTCCCGCCGTTGCTGGACAGCCCACCTCGAAACTGCTCGTTCCCCTCGGTCTCGTGGCCGGATTCGTCGATACATCGGGAGGTGGCG
>JBILKS010000031.1:0-8212 GCA_044376595.1 Ilumatobacteraceae bacterium
TTGGCTTGACCATGCGACCCTTGGCGCCGCGCATCAACTGCTCGGTCAACACATCACTCGGACTTTGATCGAGACGCACCATGTCGATCGCCCGGGACAACACACCTGTGTCGAACGACTCACCCTTCTGGAGCAGAGTCACCAGTTCTTCGAAAAGACGCCCGGCTCGCGAGGCGTCACCTCCCTCGAGATGGACGACGTTGCCCCGAACCGAAATGTCCGTGTCGGGAAACGACTTTTCGACCTGACGAAGGTGTTCGTCGCGAAGGCCCAAGAGATCGGCCATCAGGTGTGTGCTCGGTACCACGACCTCAACGATCTGGTGGCTACCGGCACTGGTGGGAGAACTGGCCATGTGTCCCCCCAACGGTAGCGCATCAATCAGCCTGTAGACACTGTTCGATCGTTCGAATCCACCGCCGAACCCGGTTCTGACGGCGCCTGCTTGGGTGAAAAATCGATGGCGAAGTAACGCTGTACCGTGATCGGAAGCAACTCGGCGTCCGACACCATGCGGGCCAGACGCACCAGCAGTTCGGCCGATCCACCGGTTTCCTTGGGTTGATTGGACTCGGGCGTGTCAAACACCAGAAGCGCCCCGTCTTGGGCCTCCACCGCGAGCGCATGTTTTCCGAGATGAATCACGGCCCCCTTGGCCACGTAACCGGGATCGACCACCGCCCAGACGATGTAGTGAACTTGGCCGGCCGTCAATCGCTCGGGAAAGTGTTTCTCGAAGTACATCTCCGACAACCACCGAGTCGAACGAACGTCGGTTGCGATGAGTGTCATCGCAACCGGAAGTTTTCCGTCCCACACCACCCAACAGCGATTCGTCTCGAGGCCGATCTGGGCCACGAACTCCGGGCGGTCGAGCATCTCGTGGGTGACCGTGTCCCGAGCCGTGGGGAGATACGCACGCACGTACAGCGACCACAGCTGGTCGATCAGACGCGGATCAGCAATCTGAGTGTGGCGGGTGACGTGCATGGCGGGGGCTCTTTCGCAAACAACAAACCACGGGAGTCCACAGGACTCCACGCAGGCCACTCCGCCTCCTTCCAAAGTAGTTGATCCACCCCCGCAAATCGCGTCATGTGTAGCCTGAAAACCCAGTGCGCAAAAGCTTTTCTCAAGTTGCCTGGGCCCTAGCGGCCACGGGCATGGTGCTGGGGCTGACGCATCTGTTCGTGCCTTCCTCCGCGGTCGGCGATGTGATGTACTTCGCCGCCACCGTGCAGCTCGCCATCGGGGTCGTAGCTGGGTATCTCATCAACAAACCTGATCCCCGAACCTGGGTCGTCATCCTGTTCGTGGCGGTCTTCTCGGCCACAGGCCAACTCCTCACCAGCGGCGCCAACCCATCCGAGGCCCAGCGCATCGCGTCGGAGGCATGCTTCCTCGCAGTTCAGGCCACGCTTGCACTTGCACTCCTGACCGTGACCATTCGGCGCAGTGGGAGTTCGCTGCTCAGCGCTCTCGGCGACGGCCTCATCGTTGCGCTGGGAACGTGGATCTTGATCTGGGTGCTCCTCCTCGAACCATCGATCGACGCCATCAACGAGCCCGCTCTGGTCACCGCCCTGCGTGGCACGACATTGGGTGTCAGCACCGTGGTCCTCTTCTTGTTGGCGTCGCTTCTCTTCAGCGATGCCAATCGCACACCCGCCGTGTGGTTGTTGGCAGGCGCTATCGGCTTTGCCCTCCTGGGCGACCTCTTCTACGCCGTCGACAGATCCGGACACTTTTCCATCAGCCCGCAGATACTCAACGCTCCGTACATTCCCAGCCTGTTCTTCGCCTCCGCGACGTTCCTCCATCCGTCCGTGCGGGGCCTCACCCACCGTGGATCGACTCGCGATCGCCGCCCACTCCTCGGACGACTGGTGCTCACCACCATGTCACTCATCGTGCCGTTGATGGTGATCGCCGCCATCGACCCGGCGTCCACACTCGATCGTGTCGTCAGAACCATCTCACTCGGTGTTCTTGCTGCGGCTGTCACGGCCCGAGTCATCCAGGCGGTGAGGGACAACGCCCACACCCAGGCCATCCTCATTCGCTCGGCCCAAACTGATCCGCTCACGCAACTCCCGAACCGCAATCTGATGGTCGACCATATTTCCGATGCACTCCACAACGCATGGCGGGCCAGCCAGCAACCCACACTTCTCTTCATCGACGTCGACCGCTTCAAGAACATCAACGACTCCCTCGGTCACGGAGCGGGCGATGACGTCTTGGTGGCCGTGTCGAAGCGGCTGGTCAATGCGGTGCCCGAGCGCACCATCGTGGGGCGCATCAGCGGCGACGAGTTCGTCGTCCTCGATCCCGCTTCGTCGGGATACACCGACTCCCTTTCACTTGCAGACCGAGTGTTGGCGGCATTTCGTGAGCCTCTGCAACTCGCCGCTGGTGACGTTTTCGTGTCTGCCAGTATCGGTGTGGCTCTCGCCGACGCGTCGTCCGTACTGACAGCCGAAGAACTGCTGCGCAACGCCGACACCGCCATGTACCGCGCCAAGGATGCGGGGCGAAACTGCGTTGCCGTGTTCGATGAGTCGATGCTCGAGCGCGTCACCCAACGATTGGCCGTAGAGACGGCCCTCTACCGCGCCCTCGAGCGCCGTGAACTACGTCTTGTTCACCAGCCGATCATCGACATCGAGTTGGGCGACGTCCTGGGATTCGAAGCCCTCATGCGCTGGGAACAAGAGGACGGAACCACCATCTCGCCAGCCGAATTCATTCCCATCGCCGAAGAGACGGGCACCATCGTGCCCATAGGCGCCTGGGCACTGCTGGAAGCCTTGTCCCACCTACGTGATTGGATCGACAAGGGAGTGTGCCCGGCCACGGCTTCGATGTCGGTCAATGTGTCCCCACGGCAGTTGTACGACCCGAACTTCATCGCTGTCGTCAACGAGGCTCTCATGCGATCACGAGTCGCACCCCAACAGCTTTGGCTCGAGATCACCGAAGGCGTGATGATTGCCGAACCAGAACAGACCATGGCCACTCTGCGTCGCCTCAACACTCTGGGTGTCCGCGTGGCGATCGACGATTTCGGAACGGGCTACTCGTCGCTCTCACTCCTGCAACGATTCCCCATCCAGCGTCTCAAGATTGATCGCTCGTTCATCAGCGGTATTGCCGATGACGTGAACTCGCGATCGCTGGTCAAGACCATCATTGCGATGGCGGACTCGCTGGGTCTCGACACCGTGGCAGAAGGCGTGGAGAGCATTCGTCAGCTGCAGTCCCTGGCGGATCTGCGTTGTGCCAAGGCCCAAGGTTTCCTGATTTCGCACCCTGTGTCGCCCGAGGCCATGGCCTCGACCATCGCCGCGCTCGACAGATTCAGCAACTGGCCGAAACTGAAGTAATCAACGGTCTCGCAAGAAGGGATACCGCTCGCGCGTGGCATTCACCGTTTCGTGCGATACATCGGCGTAGATGATTTTTTCATCGGACCCGGCGTCGGCAAGAACTTCTCCGAACGGGCCGATGATGCGCGACTCCCCCGCATATTCGAGCCCGCCACCTACACCGACACGATTGACGCCGAGCACAAAGGCCTGGTTCTCGATTGCCCGCGCCGCAAGAAGTGTCTTCCAGTGCTCCGAACGCGCAGAGGGCCAGTTTGCCGGAATGACGTACACATCCGTTTCCGGCGCCGCGCGCCAGAAGTGATCGGCAAACCGCAGGTCGTAGCAGACGAATGGCGTGACCCGCACACCTTCGATGTCCAGCGTGACTGCCGTCTTCCCCGCCCGAAACCATCTGTCTTCGCCGCCGTAGGTGAAGGGGTGGATCTTTTCATAGCGATGAACGCTTCCGTTCGGACACGCCACGACAAGCGTGTTTGCCGGACGCGAGTCCGCGCCCGGGGCCAGCGGAACTTCGGGGCACGAGCCCGCAACGAACACGCTGTATTTGTCGGCCATCTGCTCGAGAAATCGAGACGAGGGCCCCCCGAACTCTTCGGGCAATCGATCTGCCCACTCTTGTCCCATTGCGAAACCGGTGGAGAACATCTCTGACAACACCACGAGTCGTGCCCCGGCCTGTGCCGCGCTCGAAATCATCGGCTCGAGGTGCGCAAAGTTCGCCGCACGATCGAGCCAACTGATGTCGTGCTGGATCGCTGCAACCTTCATGACGCCCATTGTCGCAGACGTGCCGCAGCCTCGGTGATGACGTGTTCCTGCTTGCAGAATGCAAACCGGACAAGATGTCGGCCTGCCACCCGATTCTCGGAGGTGTAGAACACCACGTTCGGTATGGCCACCACACCCGCTTCGCGAGCCAGACGTTGACAGAATGCCATCCCGTCACCATCAGGCTGCATACTTCGGACATCGACAGTCACGAAATACGTTGACTCCGAGGGAAACACGGTGAAGCCGGCATCAGCCAATGCCGCCACGAGCAGATCACGACGGTCCTGAAGATCGCGTGCCAGCTCATCGAAGTAGTCGTCGCCCAGATCGAGCCCCGCAGCGATGGCCGGCTGGAACGGACCACCGTTCACGTACGTGAGGAATTGCTTCGCCGATCTGACCGCGGAAATCAACTCCGCCGGACCCACTGCCCAGCCAATCTTCCAACCCGTGGTTCTGAAGGTCTTTCCTCCACTTGAGATCACGATCGAGCGATCACGCGCGGCGGGAATTTCGGCTATGGAACGATGCCTCTTGCCGTCGAACACGAGGTGCTCGTACACCTCGTCGGACACAATCACCAGGTCGTGTTCGACGGCGATGCGAACCAACTCTTCGCGTTCGGTGTCGGTGAGGATCATGCCGGTGGGATTGTGCGGCGAGTTGACCAGCAACATCTTGGTGCGGGGCGTGATGGCCGCACGCAGCGCATCGAGGTTTGGTCGATAATTCGGGGGCTCGAGCAAGAGGGGCACAGCCACGGCACCCACCAGGGCGATGCACGCCTGATAACTGTCGTACATCGGTTCGAAGACGACCACCTCATCGCCCTCTTGCAGGATGCCGAGAATCGCGCCGGCCAACGCCTCGGTGGCTCCCGCTGTGATCAACACCTCGGTCTCCGGGTCGTAGTCGACTCCGTAGAACCGCTTCTGGTGTCGCACAACCGCGTCGCGCAACACCTTCATCCCAGGTCCGGGTGGATACTGATTCAGACCGCTTTCGATCGCAGCGACTGCCGCATCGAGCACCTCTCGTGGGCCGTCGATGTCAGGGAAGCCCTGGCCGAGATTCACCGCATCGAGTTGCGTGGCCAAGGCCGACATCTCGGCAAAGATCGTTGTTCCGAAGGCGCGAAGCCTCGGTGTAACGAAATCCCGCGTCACGTCCCTGCGAGAGTCGCCACCACCGGAGCCATTGCTTCGGTGGCGTCCTGCTGGAAAGCGATGTAGCTGATACCCCAACGCTCTCGGAGCATGGTGAGGTTGTCGGTGATCTGGGCAACGCTTCCGATCTGGAAGTACGGCGCCTGCAACACCACCTCGGGCGGCAACCCGAACATCGGTGCCATCTTCTCGGCCACTGCCATTGGATTGTCTGTCACGACCGTGGCAAACACTTGGAGTTGAAGTTCGATGTCGTCGAATCGGTCACCGGCACCGGCCTTGACGAAGCGAATTTTCTCGTCGACGACATCAGCCGCGGCAGTGGCCATGGACCGCGGGTTGATCGAGCGACCGACGATCTTCGGGTTGATACCCACGATGTCGGCCTTGCGTCCGGCCATCCCGAGCAGCTTCTCGCCACCGCCACCGACGATGATCGGAATCTTCGAGATCGGCTTCGGTTGGGCATCGATTTCCGAGACGCTGTAGAACTTTCCTTGGTGGGCAAAGGAACCCTCGCCCCAACAGCCGCGCATGACGTCGATGGCTTCTTCGAGACGATTGATGCGGGTCATTGCATCGTCTTGAGGAATGCCGGTGATGGTGTAGTCCTCTTTCATCCATCCTGCGCCGAGGCCCATCATGAAACGTCCGTCGGAGAGCATGTCGATGGTGGCCGCCTCTTTGGCAAACACCACCGGATTGCGGAAGTCGTTGCCGGCCACCAAAGTTCCGACTTTCAGGGTCTTTGTGGCACACGCGGCTGCCATCAACGCCGGGACAGGAGCCAACTGCTTGGTGTAGTGATCGTCGATCTGCAAACTGACGTAACCGAGGTCTTCGGCCTGCCTGGCAATGTCTGCCCACTCTTTGCCGCTTGCCGCAGTCTTTGCTTTTGCACCGAATCGAAAAGGTTTCTTGGAAGCCATGAAAGCACCTTAGTTCTCGCTGTCGGTTCCCAGTGTCAGTTCTGAGTGTCAGCTCTCAGGAATGAGGACAACCTTGCCGGCAACCCGCCGCGCCTCGAGATCGGCCAAGGCGGCCGCGGCGCGGGACAACGGATAGGCCGTGGGTTCGACCGGCGACAGAACGCCCACCTCGATCAACCCCAGTATCTCGTCGAGCATGGCGGCGTTCTCTTGCGCATGACGGCCCGCCCACGCACCCCAATCGACTCCGACAATGCGGCGGTTGCGTAGCAGTACTTGATTTGCCGGAAGCTTCGGAATGCCGCCCACGAATCCGATGACGAGATACTGGCCGTCTTCCCCCAGTGCGCGCAGACACGTCTCACCCAACTCGCCGCCAACCGGGTCGTAGAGAAAGTCCACTCCACCTCCCGAGATCTCTTTGGCACGCTCCTTCACGTCTTCGGTCAACACGTCGATCGACGCCACGGCACCCCTCGATAGAGCCAGCTCCCGCTTGTCAGCCTGCGATGCCGCGGCGATCACCTTCAGACCCAACGCGGTGCCGATGTCAACTGCCGCCAAACCGACCCCGCCTCCTGCCCCGAGCACCAACATTGATTTTTCGGAGTTCGCCGCGGCGTTGGCGCGCGACAGCCCTGCCCTCTTTGTCAGCGCAAACCATCCGGTCAGGTAGCTCTGCAGGAAACTCGCTGCTTGGCCCGTCGACATGCTGGCAGGAATCCGCAGCGCCCTGTCGGCTCGCACCACGGCTTGTGTTGCAAACCCCCCAAAGCCGACGTTGGCGAGAATTCTTTCACCCACCTTCAGAGAGTCGACATCGGAGGCAACCTCAACAACTTCCCCCACCACTTCCATCCCGGGTACGAACGGCGTGGGAGGTTTGATTTGGTACTTGCCCTGGATCAGCAAGCCGTCGACATAGTTCACGCCGCTGGCCAACACCCGAACCTTCACGTGACCCTGCAACACGACCGGATCGGAGACCTCAACCAACTCGAGATTCTCGAGTGGACCCAACTCTTGACAAACGACGGCTCGCATGACGCGTACCGTAGTTCGCTACTCTCGGCCCATGACGAGCATTCCCCGCACAGCAGCCGAAACATTCGCCCCACACCTTTTCGCGGGTCGATCAGTGCTGGTCACCGGCGGAGGGCGCGGCATCGGGCGGGCCACGGCACTTGCCTTCGGACAACTCGGAGCCCGTGTGGCAATCGCGGCTCGCGACGCCGAGAATCTCGAGAAGACGCTGCACGATCTGCTCGATCTGGGGGTCGATGCCACTTCGATGGTCGCCGACATCCGCAACACCGAAAGTGTCGAGGCACTGCGCGACCACGTCATGACCCGATTCGACAAGTTGGATTTCCTCATCAACAACGCCGGAGGACAGTTTCCCGCCAGGCCGTCTCAGATATCCGATCGTGGATTTCGTGCCGTAGTTGACCTCAACCTCCATGGCACGTGGAACATGATGAGCCGCTTCGTGCCGGATCTCATTGCAGGAGGCGACGGGTCGATTGTCAACGTGGTGCACAACCAAGTTGGCGAACGCGGCGCACCACTCTTCCTCCACTCGGGAGCCGCGCGTGCCGGAGTGGTCAACATGACCCGCACATCGGCCCTCTACCTCGCACACAAAGGGGTCACGGTCAACGCACTCGCACCCGGGCCCGTGGACACACAGGGTTTTCGCGAAGAAGAAGTGGCCAACATTTCTCCCGATGTTGCGGAGTACACGGCACGGATCATTCGCGACACGCCCATCCGACGTCTTCAGAGCCCCGAAGAGACGGCAGCGCACATTCTCTTCCTGTGTTCTCCCGCCGCACGCTCGATCACCGGCCAACTCCTGGTCGCCGATGCCGGCAATGCAATGGGCAACCAGAACGCCGTCTACGACCCCGACATGGAGTGGTGACTCGGACCCGGCCCGAGAATTTCACTTTCC